>CANBTO010000070.1 GCA_947372405.1 Verrucomicrobiaceae bacterium | reverse complement strand
CATTCGTTGATGCGTTGCGGAGAGAGCAGGTCCCAGTTCTTCGACTCGTCCCATTGCTTTGCGATCTGTTCGTAACGGCCGAGGCATTGGTCAAGCAGTGCCAGACAGTCACGCATCTGGGCGGTATTGTATTTGGGCGCGGGATTCTGCTGGTCGCTGAACATCAGGTGCATGATGTTCGTGGCGGCTGCGGCTGCCGTCAGTGCCGGACGAGGATCATTCTCCTGCTTCATACAGTAATGAATGGTGTCTTCTGCGAGTTTCGCGGCGGAAGGCGTGAGTTCCGGACGCGTGCCAACGGCGGGTTCGGTGAGAAAGAAGTGGAGCGAGTTATAGTTCGCGTAATGCGAGGGATCCAACTGATAGGCGAAACGGAGCTTATCCTCGGCCTCGCGGCGCAGGTGTCGCTTGAGCGCCTCGCTCGCACCCTTCGGATTGGTGCGCTCTTCGGAGGCCTTGTCCAGATAGGTCAGAAGGTTCCGGAAACGCGTCTTCACGGACGGATTGCCAGTTGCAACCTTGGCTTCGGGTTTCTTGACCGACGCGTCAACGTTCTCCGTGGCGTTGTCTTGCTTCCGGTTGGGGTTGAACATCGCAACATCAAAGTAGGTGTCGATGGGGCCTTGCATCGCCATGGCGAATACCTCGCCATACGGACTGCGGTTGATACCAAGGGGGTTGAGCGGAACCTTGAGATCGGGATTGGCGAGCAAAGGACGTCCGGCAAACGCCCAAGCGAGCACACCCGAGCCAATCAGCGCGGTAGTTATCGTGATGGATGTGATGCGTGACATGGTGGTGATCAGGCGGAAAGTTTGGTGCGGAAGCAGAGGCGGGAAATCCCCGCATAAACCGCAAGAATGCCGACGAAGTAGAGGATCATCGTCCAGAAGGCTTCGGACGGCAGAGCACCGCTCTTGAAGTAAAGGCGCTGGGTCAGGTCAGCGAAGCGGTATTGGGGCGAGAACAGCCAGACGCCCTGAAGGATCGGGTTCTCCTCAAGCTTGAGCATGTTGTCCAGATAGCCGACACCATACAGTCCATAGAGTGTGAGCAGCAGGGTAACGGTGAATCCTGTAATGCCTCCGAAACGTGATGCCAAGGCAGTGGACAAAGCCAGCAAGGGCGCCACCACTAGCAGAAACAGGGCGGCATACTGCGCGTTCATCACCCACCACATCGTGTGTTCGGCAGGATCAGCGGGAGCAGCTGCGAACAAACAAACCAAGGCCGTAATGACCACGAGCGGCGCGATGTAGCAGAAGATCGCGAGCCAGATTTCGAAAAGCTGGCGGGTTGCCGAAACGCCTGTAGTCAGGAAATACTCGCCGATCCCTGATTTGGCGTTGCTCTCGCCCTCGCGTGCGGCGGTGAACAGCCCCCAAACCAGAGCGCAGATCCAAAGAGTGCTCCAGGATGCCTGGATCCTCGCTGGCTGCATGAGAAGCGGCTTTTCGGTAGCGCTGGAAATCATCGGCAGCGCGAAAGGAAGTGCGATCACGGCAAAAACGCAGATCGCCCAGGCTTTGCGCTGGAATATCGTTGCGGCTGTGAGGCGGAAGAGTCTCATGGCTTTCAGTTCAAAAGGGCTTTGAGTTGGCTCCATGTCTGGCCATTGCCATCCAAATGGCGGGCGGCTTTTCCTTCGATCATGAGCGCGCTTGGCATTTCCATCGAATCGTAATCCGGATGGCAGCTCACCAGACGAAGCACGTTTCTGGACGATTCCCTCCAGATTTCCTCGAAAACCTGGCGTGCGAAGGCATCCAGTCCACTGAAGGGCTCGTCGAGGAGCAGAATGTTGCCGGCCTCGGGTTTTACCGAAAATTCGGCGGCAATCAGGTTCGTTTTGCGGCGGTTGCCTGTGGACAGGCGTCCATAGGGTTTCTTCAAGTCGAGTTCGATCCGCGCGGCGAGATCCAGCGCTTCCTTGAGGCGGGATTTCGGCAGTAACATGCGGAGAATCATGGCTGGCGTGATTTCCGGATCGAACCGGAGATCCTCCGGCAAATATTGCGTGAATCCCTCAAGCCGGAAACTACCAGCCACAGGTTTCAACGTGCGGGCCAGCGTGCGAAGCAGCGTGGTTTTTCCGCGTCCGTTGCGGGCTAATAAAAAATGGGTGCCTCCAGTAAGAGTGACGGCCTGCCCGAATCTTGCGATCGGGCTGCTATAGCCAATCTCCAGACCGGAGTCGAGATGAATGGATGGAGCAGGTTTTGTCATGGTTTCAGAGTCCGATTTCGTCGTGGTTTCTAGGAGATTTCGGCGATTAATCAAGTAAATTTAAATATCGGCTTCGCTAATCTTTCTGACGTTTAGGAAAATCTTAGTGGGTTGGCAATCTTTTTTTGAACATTTTCAACACTAACGTGTCGAGTTTTTTGGAATTTCCCTTTTCCGGGGTTTCAATGAGACGATTTTCAATGGGATTTCGGGATTCCGAACCTTTTCGGAAGACTCCGGATTTTTCTTCGTGACGGGGTTAGGGAGGGATGTAGAACCGCCGCAGCGGATTATGGCGGGCAAACTAACTTACCAGCAGGCCGGGGTGGACACGCGCAAGGCGGCCGCACTCGTGGGCGATATCGGCACTCACGTGCGCAGGACCCAACAAACCAGAAAGCTATGGGGAGCCTTCGGCCTTTTCGCCGCTTGCTACGACCTCAGCAGCTACAAAGAGCCGGTGATGATGACCGGCTGCGACGGGGTGGGAACCAAGCTGGAACTGCTTCTGGAGCACGATTTGCTCGAAACCGCAGGCAAGGATCTCGTCGCCATGAGCGAGAACGACATCCTCACAACCGGGGGCGATCCCCTGCTCTTCCTCGATTACATTGGGATCGCGGCGCTTCATGAGGAGAAAATCTGCCGCCTGATTTCCGGCATGGCCGATTATCTGGAGGCCTGCAACTGCATCCTCGCCGGAGGCGAAACCGCCGAAATGCCCGGAATCGTGCCAGAAGATGTCATCGAACTTTCCGGCTTCTGCATCGGCTGCGCAGAAAAACCCGATCTGATCGATCCCACGACGGTCGCGGTTGGCGACGTGTTGATTGGCTACGCCTCCGACAGCATCCACGCGAACGGTTGGTCGCTTGTCCGCCGCGTTCTCAACGAATTTCCCGGCGAAGTGACTGACGAAGAACTCTCCGCATGGCTCAAACCCACTCGACTTTACCACGATGTCACCGGCGATCTGAAAAAATCCGGCGTGAAGCCCAAGGCGATGTCCCACATCACTGGCGGCGGTCTTCCGGAAAACCTGGAGCGCTTGTTCCGCGGCATGGGTGCCGACCTCGAAATTCCGCGCTGGGAGCTCCCCGGAATCGACAAACTTCTCGCGCACGTGGATGCACAGGATCGTTTCCACACCTTCAACATGGGCATTGGCTGGGTGGCGATCGTCAGTGAGGCGGACGTCGAATCCGCCCTCAAGGCCGGGCCCGGCGGCCACGTTATCGGGCGGATGGTTCCCGAAGAGGGTGTCCGCGTTCGCGTTTCCGGAGAGTGATGCTAAGATCCCACGGCGCATGAGCGATTTCCTCAAACACGAATGCGGGATCGCGGCAGTGCGACTTCGCAAGCCGCTTGCCTATTACTATGACCGCTACGGCACCTGTCTCTGGGGCCTCAACAAGCTGTTTCTCCTGATGGAAAAGCAGCACAACCGCGGCCAGGACGGCACCGGCATCGGCTGTGTGAAACTCAACATGCCGATTGGCCAGGCCTACGTCCACCGGCGCAGGGGCATCGAAAAGGACGCGCTTGCCGAAATTTTCCGCAAGGAAATCAAGAACTACTTCAAAATGTCCCGCAAGGGCGAGATGAACCACAAGGATCCCGAGAGTGTGAAGAAACACTTCGATTTCGGCGGTGAAATTCTCATCGGCCACCTGCGTTACGGCACCTCGGGGGATTTCGACGCGGGCTGCTGCCATCCCTACCTGCGCCGCAGCAACTGGCCGACTCGCACTCTCATGGTCATGGGCAACTTCAACATGACCAACGCCGCGGAACTCAACAACGTGCTCATCGACCGCGGGCAGCATCCGGTTTTCGGCACCGACACGCAGACGGTGCTTGAGGAAATTGGCTATCATCTCGACGAGGCCCATACCGATCTCTACCGCCACCTCCGCGATGCAGGCGTGCCCGGTGCGGAAATCCCCGAAAAAATCTCCGCCGCGCTGGATGTTCCGCGCTTGGTCGCCGAGTCCGCCGCCGCATGGGACGGCGGATACTCCATCTGCGGCGTCATCGGCAACGGTGACATGTTCGTCATGCGCGATCCACGCGGCATCCGCCCCTGCCACATGCTTGTCACCGACGAAATCGTGGCCTTCGCTTCCGAGCGCGTGCCCTTGATGACCGTCTTCGAGGCCGATGCCGAGGACGTGAAAGCCGTGGACCCCGGCTCCATGATCACCATCAAGTCCGACGGCACCATCTCGGATTCCGCTTTCGCCCCGCCCCAGCGCTTCACCCCCTGCTCCTTCGAGAAAATCTACTTCTCCCGCGGCAACGACCCGCAGATCTACCGCGAACGCAAGGCCCTGGGTGCAGCGCTGGTTCCGCAGGTCGTCGAATCCATCGGCGGCGCGTTCGAAAAAACCATCTTCTCCTTCATCCCCAACACCGCCGAAACCGCCTATCACGGCCTCATGGACGGCCTCCGCCTCTTCCGCAGGCAGCAGGTCCGCTCAGCCATCCTCAAAGCCGTGGACGAGGGAAACCTCACTCCCGATCTGGTGGACGACCTGATCCTGCGCAACTGGCCGCAAGGCGAAAAAGTCGCCCACAAGGACATCAAGATGCGCACCTTCATCTCCCAGGAAAAAGGCCGCGACCAGATGGTGTCCCACGTTTACGACATCACCTACGGCGTCGTGAAACCCGGCGACCTACTCGTCGCCCTCGACGACTCCATCGTCCGCGGCACCACCCTCAAGCAGTCCATTCTCAAGATCCTCGCCCGTACCAAACCGTCGAAAATCGTCGTCTGCTCCACCGCCCCGCAGATTCGCTACCCGGATTGCTACGGCATCGACATGTCAGAGCTCGGCAAATTCATCGCCTTCCAGGCCGCCGTTGCCCTCCACCGTCGTGCCGGGCGCCAGTCCCATCTCGATCGCATCTACGACGAATGCCGTGCGGAACTCCAACGCCCCGTCGGAGAACGCCGCAACATCGTCCAGAAGGTTTATGAGACCTTCACCCACGAGGAAATCTCCGCCGAGATCAGCCGCATGGTATATCCCGAAAACATCGAGTGGAACGGCGAGGTCGAGGTGATTTTCCAAACCATCGAAAACCTCCACGCCTCCATCAAGGGCGATTGCGGAGACTGGTACTTCACCGGCAACTACCCCACACCCGGCGGCTACTCCATGGTCAACCTCGCCTACCTCCGCTGGTACGAAGGCGTCGGTGGCAGAAGCTACGATCTTCCGCTCTAAAAACTCATGGCAAGGTGCCATGAACGAGAATCCATGAAATGGGATAGATAGGAAGGATGGGAATCATGATTCCACTGCGCCTAATTCCCATCGCTCCCATTCTTCCCATCCCCTCCCATTGGCGCTTGATCCTCCGCCGCGTTGCGGGACATCGTGTGGGCGTGCGATGAAGGAACTGATCGAAGAACTCGAACGCTGGGGAGCGGATGTGATCTTTGGTCGTGCCAAGGGTTTCCGGGCCGCGTTGATGCGTTTCCTGATGCGGGCGCTCTCCGGCGTTTTCCGCGTTCTGGTCCAGCTCAGGCTCTGGCGCTACCGCAGCGGATGGAAACCCCAGCACCATCTGTGCACGCGCGTCATTTCGATCGGCAACATCACCGTCGGCGGAACAGGCAAGACCCCCGTCGTCGAACTGCTCGCCCGCTCGCTGCGCGACCGCGGCCGGCACGTGGCCATCCTTTCCCGCGGCTACAAGAGCCGCAAACTCGACCGGCCGCAGAAGTGGCGGAATCCCAAAGGCAACCTGATCCCCGGCGAGCGCATGCCGAAGGTGGTATCCACCGGGCGGGCCTTGCTGCTGGATTCCAAGTTCGCCGGTGACGAGCCGTTCATGCTGGCCAAGAACCTCGACCGCGTCTCCGTGGTGGTGGACAAGAACCGCGTGAAGAGCGGACGTTTCGCCGTCGAGAACCTGGAGGCGGACACGCTGCTGCTGGACGACGGCATGCAATACCTCGATCTCGCCCACGGCATCGACATCGTGCTGGTGGATGCGGGATCTCCCTTCGGCACCGGAGCCATGCTGCCCCGCGGCACCCTGCGCGAACCTCCCTCCAACCTGCGCCGCGCGAGCTACATCCTCATCACCAAGTGCGACGGCAACTCCAACGAGCAGCTCATCAAGCGGATCCGCCGCCACAACCGCACGGCTGAAATCATCGAGTGCACCCACGGCCCCATCCATCTGGAAAACGTCTTCACCCGCGAGCGCCAGCCGCTGGATTTTCTCAAGGACAAGTGGGTCGGAGCCATCAGCGCCATCGCCGTGCCGGAGGCGTTCGAAGGCTCGCTGGAGAAACTCGGCGCGCGCGTGGAGATCCGCCGCCGCTTCGCCGACCACTACCGCTTCTCCGCGAGGGAAGTGGACAAGTTCATGCAGCGCTGCGTCGAGCGGGACATGCATCTCATCGTCACCACCGAAAAGGACGCGGTGCGTTTCCCCCACCCCGCATCCATCGACGTGCCGGTCTATTTCCTGCGCATCGAGGTGGAGATCCTCAATGGTCGCGAGATCTGGGACGACCTCATCGACCGTATCTGCCACCCGGAACCCGCCTTCGAGTCAGCGCTGCGCAACCGCGCCGCCTACCGGCTGTGATTCACCTGTCAGCGGCGCACGGTTTTTCAAGTCCGGCTCCCGGGCAGGGCGCCTCCTTGCCGAGGATGTTGCCGTTCCATGTGTGCCAATCCTCCTTGCACTGGTTGAAGCGCACGGGCGTGGCGCTGGTGTTGTAGATCACGTTGTTTTCAAACAGGAAACCCTTGCTGCCCTCGTCGATGAACATGCCGTTGTTAGGCGCGGCCTGTGCCAGCGCGCTACGGCGCACGTCGTGGATGAGATTGGAGCGCAGCACGGTGCCGGGCTGGAAACCCAGCGTGTAAATCCCGCCGCCGTCGCCCAGCCGGTTCATCACGTCGTGGATGTGGTTGAACTCGATGGTATTGCCCTTGCAAGCGGTTGGCTGCGGGTTCCACATCCAGCCGACGGATATGCCGGAGTAGGGGAGTGTGTGGATGAGGTTGTGTGAAACGACGGTGCCCCCCGCAAAGCCCACCCAGATGCCGACCGCGCCGCTGTAGTCGATTCCGCAGTCATGGATGTGGTTGTTGGAAACCTTGCTGGCCAAGGGAACTTTTCCTTCCTCGTTCGGCCCGCTGATCTGCACGCCGTTGCCGCTCACGTCACGGATGACGTTTCCACGGATCACGCAGTCCTGGCATCTGTCGGCCAGTTCGATGCCGCCGCCGCCGAGGCGGGTCAGCGCGCCGTCTTCAAGGCTGCATTGGCTGGCATGGCTCCAGACGATGGCGGCGTCGATCATTCCCCAGCCGGTTTCGTTCCAGACTTTCCGTTGGGCGAAATGGCAGGCCTGGATGCCGCAGTAGCCGACGGCCGGAAGCTGCCAGTCCGCATGCTCGAACGAGATGCCTTTGAAATGGAGGTTGCGGACCGGCTTGTCCGCTCTGCCATGGATTTCAACGAGATGTTTGAGGCGCGGAGCGATCACGACCGCCTTGCTCATGTCTTCTCCGGGCAGCGGACGGTAATGGATCACGCCCGGCTTCCGTTCCAGATACCATTCGCCGGGCTCATCGAGGAACTCCAGCGCGTTTTCCAGATAGAAAAAGCGGCCGGGGGCGGGCTTGATCATGTCGTGCGCGGCGGCATGCGGAGGTGCCATGACCGCGCTGCCGCTTGCGGGATCCACCGATTCGAAAAGCTTGCGGGTGATCTCCCAGTTGCCATAGACCACGCATTCGACATCGCCGGTGTTCTTCCAATCCGCGAGCTGGCCGGGAGCGAACTGATAGATGTATTTCGAAAGATCCTTTTCCAGCGCGGCTCCCTTCATCTGCCAGCACGGTTGCTTGTCGCCCGCTTTCGGCGTGCGCGCCCGGACGGCGCGGCGGCCGTTGACGAAAAGCTGCCGGAAAGCCCACGCGCCATCCTTCGCGGCCGGAACCGTCGCGCTCCAGGTCCCGCCTGCGTCTTCTTTCCAACCGGTGATCCGGCTGCCACCGCTGACAACGACGTTTTCCCCTTCTTCCGCTTCATAATTCACCGCGTGCGCCTCGTCGCCGGAATCCTCAGGACCAAAGGCGAGTGTCCCGGGCAGTTCATAGACTCCACCGCCGAGATGGACCGTCACGCTTTCTTGCAGGCCAGGGACGATCACCTCGCGAACCGCGTCGCGGGCGCGGGCGAGTGTGGCGAAAGGTTTTTCCTTCGTTCCCGGATGGGTGTCCGCGCCTGCAGGAGATACATGGAAATCCCTGCCCGTGCCTGATACCGCCTGCCCCAGAAACAGAAGTGCGAGCGCGGTGTTTTGAAAAGTGTTCCGGTGGTTCATGGCTTCGCTTGGAAGCGATACGCCTGCAAACCTCCGGTAGTTTCGGAACATCAGACCCTAAGAGCCTTGAGCGCGATGAAGAGCGGGAACTCCTCGGCAGCCTTGTGTTCGGCCTTGCTGAAGGGGCCGTTGCCCTGTGACCTGCGGTGGCTGTGGAGTTCCTCGCAGGCCACCACGGCGAGGCCGCCCTTGCCCATGGAGGTGAGCAGTTCCGCCAGAGGGCGGTGGCGGAAGGACGTGTGTTCGTCGGTCCCTTTGCCCGGATGGGTGGTGATCGGGATTTCCAACGGAGTCGAATAGCTGTCCAGGCGGCGGTATTGGATTTTCTGGTCGCCATCCCAGCCCCAGTGGGTCTTGCGCGGGATGCGGAAACACGGGTGCATGAAGACGAAGACCGCGCGGCCGCCGGGTTTCAGCGCGCGGGCGATGTTGGAAAACATCGCCACCGCATCCGCCACGTCGTGCACGGCCATCAGGCAGGTGGCGGCGTCATGGCTGCCATCCGCCCATGCGGCGGGCTTGCAGACATCGGCAACCACAAAGGTGGCGCGCGGGTCCTTGCCATGGCGTGATTTCGCCGCTTCGACGAGTCTCGGGCTTGCGTCCACGCCGGTAAACCTGCCGATGCCGGATTCCAACAACGGCTTAGCAAGCACGCCCTGGCCGCAACAGACATCGATGACTGACTCGCCCGGTTTGGCATCGAGGATCCGCAATGCCGCGGGGAGGATGACGTTGCGGTGATAGTCCGAGCCGCTCTCGCCGACGAGTTTGTCATACCATGCGGCCACCGGATCCCAGCCGCGGTCGCCTGCGGCAGCTTTGTTAGATCCGGAAGGGTCGGGCTTGTGCCCATGCGGCTGCCGGAACGGGCGGCGTGGCGGAGTCGGCATGGCGCTTACGTGGAATGATTGGGGTTGGAATGCGTGGATTTAAGAGCAGAAAACCCAATGATCAAAAAAACCTGTCTCTTTCTGGATTCAATCCGAGCGGTTTTGACCACGAATCACTCGAATCATCACGAATGGCGGTAGGCTCAGCCTGGATTCTGGATATGAAATCATTCGTGTTCATTTGTGAAATCCGTGGTTGGTATCACTTCTTGCGGATGCGCCAGATTTCGACGATCTGGTTTCTCTCGGGAATGCGGCTGCTGAAACGGTCCGTCTGGCCGAGATAGACGGCTTGCACGGGCTGGCCGGGACGTTTGACCGACGAATACAACTCGGCGGCGGCCGTGGCCCGATCGGACGAGAGCGTGCGGTTGCTATCGACGTTGCCGGTTTCCGACGCATAGCCAATGGCCAGTACGAGGTCGCCATCCGGAATCACCGAAACGAGGTTGCGGATCGCTTCCTGATCGGGAGGAGCCAGAGCGCTGGAACCGGTGGCGAAGTTCAGCGTGATGAGAACTTCGGCACCGAGCTGCACGCCCAGACTGGAGTATGCGGAGGAGATTTCCGAGTCCGGCTTGCCTTCGAGTTTCCGCAGGCTGCGGAACAACTCGACGGCGGCAGGAAGCAGTTCGTTTTCGGAATGTGCGAAAAGCTGGGTCTTGGCGTTGGCAAGCTCGCCTTCCATGGCCTTGAGCTTGGATTCGAAAAACTCCTTGGCACGCTGGCTTTCTTCAAGACGGCGCTGAAGTGCGGCGAGTTCATCCTTTGACGCGCTCTTTCCGGCGTTTGCGGCCATGTCGGCGCGCACTTTTTCGAGCTCGGTGGAGAGGGCGTCGCGCTGTGACTTCATGAGGTCCAGATCGTGCTTGAGCCCGTCCACGCTGGAGCCGCTCACCAGCGCGCGTTGGAGTTCCGATTGCAGCCGGGCGCTTTCGGCGGCGAGGCTTTGACGGAGCTGTTCGGAGCGGATGAGTTCCGAGCTTTTCGCGGTAAGCTCGGCGTCCTTTTCCGTGAGTATCGATTGCAGGCTGCCGGCAAGCGCCACCATGGTGTCCGCGTCTTTTTTCAATCGGCCGGCGACATCTTCGACGGACTCGGTGCTTCCCTCGATGGGGCGCAGCCCCATGGCCATTCGCTCGCGGTTGAGTTGGTCGCGCAAGGCGCTCGCCTCCGCCTTGAGATCCGTCATTTCCGCAGAGCCGGCGGAGGATCTGCCAGAGCCGCCCCGCAGGTTCATGACGATGAGCACACCCAGCAGCGCGATGATCACGAATGCAAGTGCGATAGCGGGCGGCAATGGGGTCTTGGAAACCGCCACGGCGGAATCCTCATGCACCTCTTCGGCGGCTGGATGGTTTTCACTGGGCGGTTTTTGCTCCGACATGGCCGGAGGTTGCCCGTCCGGGCCCATGGGTGTCAATCCGCCACCGACGAAGAAACGTGGATTTCCTGCCTGCGTTTCAGCAAGTTCCGAGCAGCCGCAGGAACTCCGCCGGGCGGTCAAACAGGTGATCCGGTGACTCCGCGGCGAGCGATTCCCGGGAATTGAAACCCCAGGTGACCGCCGCGACCGGGACGCCCGCCTTCTGCGAGGCCTTCACGTCGCGAAGTTCGTCACCCACGTAGAGAAGCTCCTCCGGGCGCAGCGAGAAAGTCTTGCGGATCGCCTTCAGGTGTTTCGATTTTCCGGTGAGCTTGGAGGTGGATGAAATGAAATCGAACTGTTCCCGCAAGCCGTGGGTGCGGAGGAAAAGATCCACGTTGGCGGTGGCGTTGGAAGTCAGGATGCCGAATCTCTGCACATGGCGGCGCATTTCCACCAGCACCTCGCCCATACCCTCGATCAATTTCAGGCGGGTGATGTTTCCACGCATCATTCCGGTGCCGCGCGCGATGATCGATGGCACCCGCCGCTTCGGGATGTCGAGGTGGTCGATGATCTGTTTGAGCGAGAGGTGGCGCAGATGGTCCAGTTCGTTTTCCTCCACCTGCCGGATTCCATAGTCCGGGGCGATCCGGTTGAAGATGAGACGGGTCTCCCCGAGCGTGTCCGCGATCGTGCCGTCGAAATCGAAAACCAGGGTTCGGTAGGTCATTGGAAAGAACGGATCAGGCCACATCCCGCCCGACTAGGCCAGCGGCAAATTTGAATGGATGGCGGGCTTTTTGCGCGGCTCCGCTCAAAGATTTCTTGGCAGGATGCGCGGACACCATAGGCTCGCCGCCGATGATTGAAACGTCTAAAACCACCGGCCAGAAGAAAGGGATGCTCATACTAACCGCTTTGCTCGCCTCAATCCTCGCACCACCGGCGTTTGGATCCGGCAAGCAACCCAACATCATCCACATCGTCTCCGACGACCTCGGATGGAAGGATGTGGGCTTCAACGGCTGCACCGACATCAAGACCCCCCACATCGACGCGCTCGCATCCGGCGGCGCGAAGTTCTCGCAGTTCTATGTCCAGCCGATGTGCACGCCCACCCGAGCGGCACTGATGACCGGCCGCTATCCCTTCCGCTACGGCCTTCAAACGATCGTCATCCCCGGCCCCGCCGGCTACGGCCTGGACACCTGCGAGTTTCTGATGCCGCAATGCCTCAAGGAGGCCGGCTACACCACCGCCATCATCGGCAAATGGCATCTCGGTCACGCGGATATCAAGTATTGGCCGAAACAACGCGGCTTCGATTACCAATACGGCGCGATGATCGGCGAACTCGACTATTACACCCACAGCGACGCCGGTGTGCTCGACTGGTTCCGCAACAACAAACCCGTCAAGGAAAAGGGCTACACCACCCAGCTCATCGGTGCCGATGCGGTGAAATACATCAACTCCCAGAGCGCGCAAAAACCCTTCTACCTCTATCTCACCTTCAACGCGCCGCACACCCCCTATCAGGCACCGAAGGAATACGTGGACCGCTATCCAAACATCGCGGACCCCACACGCCGCACCTATGCCGGCATGGTGACATGCCTCGATGACGAGATTGGCAAGGTCATCTCCGCACTCGACAAGAAAGGCCTGCGCGAAAACACCCTCATCCTTTTCCACAGCGACAACGGCGGCACCACCAACGCCATGTTCGCCGGCCAGATGGCAGACCTCTCGAAAACCAAACTCCCCTGCGACAACGGCCCCTACCGCGACGGCAAGGGCACGCTCTTCGAAGGCGGCTGCCGAGTGGCCGCCTGCGCCAACTGGCCCGGCCACATCAAACCCGAAACCGTGGACGGCATCATCCACGCCGTGGACGTCTATCCCACGCTCGCCGCGCTCGCCGGTGCCTCCACCACCATGTGCAAACCGCTCGATGGACTCAACGTCTGGGACACCATCGCCGAAGGCAAAGCCTCGCCCCGAACCGAAGTGATCTACAACGTCGAGCCATTCCGCGGCGCCGTCCGCCAAGGCGACTGGAAACTCATCTGGCGCACGCTGATTCCCACCAGCGTGGACCTCTACAATCTAGCAGAAGACCCTTACGAAAAGAACAACCTCGCCGCCGCACATCCCGAAACGGTGGCCGCAATGCAGGAACGCCTCAATGCGCTCGGCAAGGAATCCGCCAAACCCCTGGCGCTGGTTTACGTCGGCGGCGTCGGCCTCGCACACGGCAAGCCGCGCATGGCCTCGGAAGACGGCAAGGGCCCGCCCATGGCCGATGGCGACGGCCACGCGATCACCGACGAAGGCGTCGGTGAAACCGACATCGCCCACTAACAGACCATCCAAACACCGGATAGTCCATGAAGCAGAAAACGGCAGTTTTCTTTGTGGCCTGTCGTAAAACCACACGACGGTTCGTCGAATGATATGTTAGACAAATGAAAGACGGTTCATCGCGGACTCCCCAGGAATCAGCTCCCCACTCGCAGTGCGGAGGACCGAAACGCTCCGTCAGGGGAAGACACGAATTTACATGCTTTTTACAGCGAGGAAACAACGGGCATGCTATTGCTTCCGCACCCTGCTGACAAACAAGCCATGAAAACCAGTCCCATTGCCGTGATCGCCATCCTCTCGTCCTGCCTGTCTCTCGCACTCTCTGCCGAGGAGGTCACCAAAAAAACCTTGCCGAAGATTTGTCCCAAGCTCGAGATCAAGAAGACGGAGGCGAAGGGCGGGTGTCTTGAAATCGAGATCAACATACCTGCCAACGAAGCCCGGTTCAAACGCCTGCTCCAGGCGTGGTTCGTGATCTCGGACAAGGACGGACGATTGGCACTGAGGGTTCCCGTCCGGATCATCGAAATCGATGGTGTGAAACGGTTCTACGTGGACGCGAGTCCTGAGATGATCAGGAACGCGAGGCTCGACCTTGACTGCAAGATGGGGGATCCGACGATGAATTCGCTGGATACCGTGACTTTGGTTCTGCCATCGCTGTTGGGCGTCGATAGCGCACCCGTAAAGTCGGGTCCACGATAGGTGACAGGCTGCAGGTTCCTGCCGGGCGAACAGGAAAAACTCACCGGGCTTCGGGCGGCGGGCCTTGAGGAGGCTTGGGTTCGCCACGTGGTGGAGGGGCGGGCAGCTCGTCGGCGGTGAGTTTGAGGTCGTGG
>CANBTO010000069.1 GCA_947372405.1 Verrucomicrobiaceae bacterium | reverse complement strand
AAGGCACGATGGACAGCGCTCTTGGTGCCAAACTCCTCGGGAAGGTCTTTCCATTTCGCGCCATTATCCAAGATCCAGAAAATCCCGCCGATCGCCTTGCGCTTGTCCGTCGGGGGCCTCCCGCCTTTCGGACTTCGAGCCTGGTCTGGAAGTATCTCACATAGCATATCAAGCTGGTCTTCAGAAAGTTGTAACATCACCAAACCTAAAGCATGTCCCTTGCCATATCTTGATAGGTTTTGGGATAGGTTCTAGTCACATCAAAATCGCCGTAATTACAATACTCCCCGTGTTGCTTGGCAACTGTAATACTTCCAGTTCTGCCGGAAGAACCGCGGCAGACAATCGGATTCCCTCAGGGGAAAAAACGGAACATCAATGGCCGAATCAGGTCGTCAAAGGTGACTACCCATACGCTAAAAAGATTCCCGGCAGAGATGGGTTCGTCATTGCTCCATTAAGTGGAAAGGTTGTTGATGTTAGAGGTTTGTCCCGCGGCACTTTAGTAATGGATCCCTACGTTGACCATTCTACGGGCTTAAGGTACAGGCCAGACGATAAGACCTATAGGTTCAACGAGCCGTTACGCCCGAAAAAGAAGGGAGCCGATTATTTCCGTGTTCCCTAACATGTGCGACGGGGGCACCAGCCACAACTCTCTGGGGGCAGTTGGGAATGGCACTAACTTAAGGATGGTTTGGGATAGGATATAGGGAAAACGCAGCTCAAATTGCCCTTCATGCTTGAATCCGGCACCTTCGAAGTCCCCCGTTCTCTGGGGTCAGTCCGCGCATCGCAACAACCTCATCTCTGGGGGCAGTTGGCATGAAAGGCCTAGCGAAGGAAGCCGTCATCTGCTATTTGCGGGGATGAAGGCCCAACACCCTTCGCGAGACACGCTATGAACACGTCCAACTACCACGGCATCGGGCGTTTTTCCGAGAAGAACCATTTCATCACCTGCTGTGGACTGGTCCCCAGCAACGCATGGCAACCGCCGATTGGCATAGTTCCTGGTTGGAAGTCCTGCGCGGCGGGGCCTCCACTTTCACATTGAGAAAACTCTCCTTGACGAAGTATAGCCTGGGGCTATACTTCGTCTCCATGAGAACCACACTGCAGCGATGGGGCAACAGCCAAGGGGTGCGCCTCCCGAAGTCGATCGTCGAATCGCTAGGGATGAGCGTTGGCGCGCCGGTGATTGTGGAGGTTTCCGGGGATCATTCCCGGATTACGATCACTCCAGCCACGGAATCGCGACCGGTCCGGGGGCGGTATCGGATTGAAGATCTGATTGCGGCGAGTGCTCCGAATGCGTTTGCAGGTGAGCACGATTGGGGCAAGACGCATGGAAAGGAGGTTTGGTGATGCGCGGCAAAATTCCATCGCAAGGTGATTTTGTGACGATCACTTTTGATCCTCAGGCCGGGCACGAGCAACGGGGGCGCCGCCCAGCCTTGGTGGTCAGCGTAACCGCATTCAATCGCGCGACCGGACTTGCCATCTGTTGCCCGATCACAAACACGGATCGCCGGACGCCATTTCATGTTGGCGTGCCAGCCGAATCCGGACTCACTGGTTTCGTCATGTGCGAGCAGATGAAGTCCGTGGATTTTCGAGCGAGAGACCTAAAGCGCATCGGAGCAGCTCCAAAGAAATTTTTAGATGAGGTTCTCTCCGTAATCGATGCGTGCATCTATCCCAAGCCCGAAGGGGTCGCTGCTGGACCGGAATGAGCCCCACAATTTCAACCTCAATCACAATGCCATGACCCGGCGGCGGGGCTAAACGTCCGGCGACTCTGGGCGATCATCGGGATGAAGAGCCGACGGATGCTCCGCTTGGATACGCGCTTAAGGCCGGATCTCCACCTCCAGTTTAACCTTGTCCGCCTTCGGCACGGTCAGAACCACCTCGTTATCTTTCACCATAGGCATTTCCCGGCACAGGCCCCGCGGGGACATCGGGTGCGTCAAGATCCATGAAATCCAAGCCAGCCTGGCTCCGAAGATCAGGTTCCAACCTCGGTGGTTTCCGGTCCAATGCCATGGATTTGAAAAACCTCGAAAACCCGGAAATCGCGGGGATTCAGAGTGCAGATCTCGGTGATCCCGGCTACATGCCATGTCACGGCGATCAAGGTGTCCAACAGGCGTTTTCCACCCAGTTGATAGTCCGCCAGCCACTTCAGCCACAGTGCGTTCGCCTCTTCATCTGCTGTTAGAAGGGTGACTTCGCGCGCATCGCTCCAAAACGCAGCCCGTTCCAAAGCCTGTGAAAGGGTGAGCGGAGTTTCGAAACGCCGCGCATCCGTCACAACATGGATGAATTCGGCCAGAATCCCCGAGGTGATGGCAAAGATTCGATCCCTTGTGACCGCCTCATCCAGCCAGTGCCGCGCGGCCTCGTGCTGCGGATGATCGGAAATGGCGTGGGCCACCAGAATGCTCGTGTCGAGACCGATCATGATTCCCTGTCCAGCAAGTCCTCCTGTCGATCCGCCCGGTCACCCAAGGGGCGCAGGATTTTCCCTGCCGAAACCGGCGGGGGTGAAAGCCTCAGACTGGGACGCCCGGTGCCGGACAAAGACAGAGCCCCTTCCAGACAATGGATCGCCTCTTGATTCAGAGAGCGCTTGTGTTTTTTCGCCAGTTCTTTGAGCGAGCGGTGCAGCTCGGGCGGAACGTTTTTCAACGTGATGGTGGCACCATTCATGATGCGAAAGCGTAATGGATGCGATTTGGATTTCAAGCCTGGATATCCCGCCCGGGACAACCGCTCACGGCCGGATCTCCACTTCCAGTTTGATCTTGTCCGCCTTCGGCACGGTCAGAACGACGGCGTGGATGCCCTTGTTCGGGTTTTCCTTCGAAGTGGGCGGCGTGGCCTCGGTGATGCTCCATGTTCCGGACTTGGAGATCCGGTGCAGGGTGATCTTTCCGGCCTTTTTGGTGAGAACCACGTCGTCGCCCTTCACCTCGCAGGCGGCGTCGGTGATGGCACGCCAGACGACGTCGCCGGACGGGGCGGTGATTTCATCCTCGATGCGGACGATGCCGGAGGACTTCTGGAAAAGCGCGCTGCGCAGGACTTTTCCGGCGGAGCCGTGATAGGCGTCGGTGAGATCGAAGGTGGCGCTGAAGTTGTCACCGGTGGTGACGGAGGAGACGAGCGGGCATGGCTTGGACTCGGCGTTCTGGAGCTTGCCACCGATTTCGAGCGTGTTGTGCGAGCGGTTCTGGAGGCGGTAGTATGAGAAACGCTGGCTGCCGAAATAGCCGGGCATGTTGTAATCGTCGCTGCCGAGATCGTGGATCCAGCGGGTGCCGTGGGCGTCGTAACAGAACGAGCCCACGTCCATGTGGCCGTGGCTGGCAGCCGGCGTGCCGCCCTTGATGCCAAGCCATGACGCCTGCGGGTCCCACCCCGTGCGGAACAGGGCCACGGACTGCTCGCCATGGAAAACCGCGGCATCCGGCAACGGTTGGTCGGATTTCGCATCCTCGGGCAGCCACAGGATGGCGAGCGGGGAGGCCCGGCCTTTTCCAGTCATTTTTCGCGAGAACAAGCCGCGGACATAACTTGACTGTGGCACGTCCTTGAAATGCGAGGCAATCCAGCACTGGGCGGGGGACGGGGCTTCCTCCTTCGCATGGCTGTCCGCGAAGTTGAAAGACAGGAGCGTGGGACTGGTGAGATTCATGAGGGCGTCCGCGCCTTTTTTCAGAACGGGAGAAGCGGTGAAGGGCCGGTCGAGCGGGCCGCAGGCGGCTAACAACATGGTGTGGTAGTCCGTGCCGTAATGCCAGTAGCCGGGGCCTTCCGGATACATGCCGTCGGGCTGATAGAATTTCTCGCAGGTCTCGACGAGTTTCAGCCCTTCGGCGAACAGGCCTTCCGAGAGTCCGTCGTCGTGTCCCGCCACGGCAGCGGCGGCAAGCGCGATGCCGGAGCCGCAGACCTGGGACCAGTTGTTGCGCGCCTTCGCCCACCAGCCGCCCGAGTCGTAGATCTTCTTCGCGGGCTTGAGGGCTTTTTCAACGATGGCGTGTTCGTAGGTTGTCCGCTGCTCGGGCGTTAGAGTCTGATAGAGCCAGTCGTAGCCGGTGGCCACGGCGGTGCCCATTTCGGCGGTGTCGAGGAAATGGCTGGGATTCCAATCCTTCAGGGCGCAGGCGGCGTCCAGCTCGGCGATCGTCCGCAGCCGGTATTTCTCCTCACCGGTGAAGCGCCATGCCCAAGCGCTGTGCATGATGTTGTGCAGGGCGAGGCGGGACTCGGCCAGCAGGCGCTTGCCATCGGGAATCTCGTAGCGGCAGGTGCGGTTCTTGAGGATGCTCTCCGCCTCCGCCATCGCGGCGGCCTGGAGTTTCGTGGCAAGCGGATCACGGGTGATCTTCGCGCGCGCCGCAGCTTCCGCGGAAGCCGGCAGCCACAAGCGCGGGTGGGGTTTCTCCGCCAATCCACCGTGCGCCCATGCAAGCGCCGCCAACCAAACCGCCATCGTTTTCCACATGCCGCACCGATACGCGGCCATTTCCGGCAATCGTTCGCTGAGGCATGAGATATGGACACGCAGGGCTGACGCATCGAAATCATGCGAAGAATCCCAGCCGCAAGAAGGATCAAGAAACCGCAAAAAAGGCGATGGCTGAGATTTCGAAAATCTGAGTGAATCCATACTGCCCAAGCCCTCAGGCCTGAATCATTCCCAACACGGAAAAATCAGCTGAAGGAATTTGAATTTTGTGCCCTTTTTGCGATTCTTTGCGGCTAAATCCGTCCCGGTGGTTTGGAAGTATCGCGTTGACGGGAAGCGTGCTTGAAATGACCGGGCTCCCCGTTATCTTCGCACTCCCGGCGCGCGTCCGGACCATCCCAGCATCGCCCATGAGTTCGTTCGAAAGCAAAGTCCAGGAAGCCCTCGCCAACCCCAAAAACCAGGGCGAGATCCCGGATGCGGACGCCGTGGGAACCGTCGGCTCACCCGAATGCGGCGACATGCTGCGGATGTGGCTGAAGTTCACCGAAAAGGATGGCAAGCGCGTGATCGACCGTGCGTCGTTCCAGGCCTTCGGCTGCCAGACCGCCATCGCCGTAGCCTCGATGGCCACCGAGCTGCTTCGCGGAAAAACCGCGGACGAGGCGAGAAACCTCAGCGCCAGCGAGCTCAGCGGCGACCTTGGAGCGCTGCCGCCGATGAAGATCCATTGCGGCCAGCTCGTCGAGGGCGCCTTGCGCAACGCGCTGGAAAACTCCGCCACCACCCATCCCACGCCCGACCCGGTGATGGCCCAGACCCTCGCCTCCGATCTCAACCGCAAGCCTGCTGGAAAAATCCGCATCGTGCCCATCGACTGAGGGTTTCCGGATTCAGCGCGCGATCACGAAAGAGACCGCGTTTCCGGGCCGTTTGTTCCCTAGCCACCACCTTACCCGTGTTAGAACTCAAGGAAGTCAGTTTCACCATCCGCAAAGACGGCGAGGAGATCCCGTTGGTTGACCAGGTCTCCATCGATGTCCCGAAAGGCCACTTCATGGCCATCGTCGGGCCGTCCGGCTGTGGCAAGACCACTCTGCTCAAGACCATCGCCGGTCTCAATCCTGAGTCCGCCGGCGCGCTGTTCTGGGAGGGTCGGGATCTTTCGAAGGACGGGGACTTGTCGCCCACGGAAATCGGCTATGTGCCGCAGTTCTCCATCGCCTACGATCCTCTCACCGTGGATGAATCCGTGGAGGCCGCCACCCGCCTGCGCGTCCGCACCCCGAACACCGCGGAACTCGACCTGCGCATCGACCGCGTGTTGGACGAAACCGGGCTCAGCGCCATCAGCGACCGTCAGGTGAAAGTGCTTTCCGGCGGTCAGAAACGCCGCCTTGGACTGGCGATGGAGCTGGTTTCCGATCCCAAACTTCTGCTCTGCGACGAGGTCACCTCCGGCCTCGATCCGAGGTCCGAGCGGGAAATCGTCCACCTGCTGCATGATCTCTCGCGCAAGGACGGCCGGATCGTCCTGTCCGTGACGCACTCGCTATCGCATCTGGAACTGTATGACTCGATCCTCGTGCTGCATGAGGGACGCGTCGCCTTCCACGGTCCGCCCGAGCAACTGACGCACTATTTCTCCGTGGGCAACACCGAGGAGATCTATCCGCGTCTGGCGACCCAGCCGTCCGAGCGCTGGCACGCGTCATGGCAGAAACACCGCGCATCCTATCATAAGATGCTCGAGCGAAATCGTGAACGCCTGCTCTCCATCGGCGGACTTGAGATACCGAAGGAACCGCCGGCCGCTCCCACCGAGGACGAACCGGAAACGAGCCCCAGCGAAAGCAAACCGGCCACCACCAAAACGGCGACCCAGGCCGAAACCCTGCGACTGCCGGGTTTCTTCAGCCAGTTCGCCACGCTGCTCTCGCGCCGCTGGCGGATCTTTTTCCGCGATCGAGGCCAGGTCTTCCTGCAACTCGCCATCCTGCTCTGCTTCCCGGTGCTCGTCACCCTGTTCAGCGACAAGGCCTCCGGAAACATCCGCCGCTTTTCGGACACGCGGCAGACCGACGTGTTTGCCGAGATCCAGGAACAACAAAGCGTCCGCGCGGACCAGGCGAAGGTGGGCTCCGCCGTCTCGGGCATCATCATGTTCCAGGTGGTCCTGCTCTCGCTGATGGGGTCTAACAACTCCGCCCGGGAAATCGCCGGCGAGCGCCAGATCTACGAGAAGGAGAAATTCGGCGGGCTGCGGCCCTCGGCCTATATCGCTTCGAAGATCGCCTTCCTGTCCTGCCTGGTGATCACCCAGTCGTTATGGATGGCGTTTTTCGTGAACTTCTTCGGCACCTTCCGCGGGGATTTCGTCCAGCACGCCGGGTTCCTGCTGCTGGTGAACGCCGCGATGACGTTCATCTGCCTCGCCATTTCCTCGCTGATGCGCACCGCCGAGCAGGCATCATTGCTATCGATCTATCTGGTTGGCTTCCAGCTTCCACTGTCCGGCGCGGTGCTCGCGTTGCCTGAAAAAATCGAAGCCTTCACCCGGCCGTTCATTTCCGCTTACTGGGCGTGGTCCGGCTCGGTGGAGGCGCTGCAAACCCAGGTGCATGACGCGGTGAAATCGGTGGTCGATACCGGCCTGTCCGCACAAAACGCCTGCCTCTACGCGCTTGGCGCACACATCGGCGTGGCGCTGATCGCCGCGTTTGCCGGTGCCTGCCGCCCACAGTGGGACTGAGAGAGGCGAGAGCCGGAATGAGGAACCGCTGAAATGCCGAAATCATCGCAGTCCGGCTTTCCTCTCGATTTTTCCCGCTCCCTTGCCATCTTGAGTCCGGAAACACCTCTTCCTTCAGCTTTTCCGCATTTCAGAATTTCAGCTTTCACCTCACATGGCCCGCCGCGCTAGCTCCAGTCTCAATCCCGGCATCATCCTTGGTGCCGCCGCCGCCATCGTGGTGGCCATCTTCGCAGGCCGTGCCGTGATCAACCGGAAGTCATCCTCGTTCGGGGACGCCGCAAAGCTCAATATCGAGGAGTTTCTGGAAAGCGGCAACAGTCTGCGTGGCGGCACTTACGTCGTCCGCGGCCAGATCGACGAGAAACTCCAATGGACCACCAACCGCGGCCAATTGGTCAGCCTGCGCGTCGATACCCCTGGTGGCGACCAGTTCATCGGAATCGAAATCCCGCCGGAGTTCAACAAGCTCAACATCGACACCAAACAGAAATACGCCTTCCTGGTGAAAATCCAGAATGGCGGCCGCGCCGTCGCCACCGGCATCGAGCGCCTTTGATTCAACGCCCCACCGATTCATGAAAGCCAGGATTTTCCTTCCCCTTCTGCTCGCGGGCGTCGCCCATGCACAAGTTTACACGCCGCCCGCGGCACCGGTCCAGCCCGCCAATCCAACGCCACCCCCGCAGGACACCGCCGCTGCTCCGGCCAAGCAACCGGCCACCGGGCCACTGGGTCAGGAAATCCCGATGCTCGATCCATCCGCGGAAACCATCACCGTCGGTGGAGTCAATATTCCGTTAGGCGACAACCGCCTGCTCAAGGCGCGCTTTGAAAAATTTCTCAGCCAGCCGCCGGAGAGCGACGAGGCCGCCGCCAACTACCGGAAGATCATCGCGGAAATCCTCGCGACGATTTCCCCGTTCCGCACCGGTGGCCCGGATCTCTACTCCGCGTTCAAGCTGCTGCCCACCGCCTCGTCGTATCCGGGAGACGCCAATCTCTGCGGCTCGCTCGCCGAGGCCATCTATGTCGCCATGCTCGCCAAACAGGACGTCAACGGCCTGAGCAAACTCAACCTGACGATGGAGCAGGAAAAAAAATCCATCATCTCGGACGGCGACTGGAACGCCCGTCACGAACATGACAAGCCTCTCCCACAAGCCCCTGTCCCCAAGGGCGCCAAGGGCGGCGGCGCGCAGAACAACCAGACGCCCGGCACCGGCAACAACTCGCTCAAATACGCGGACACGCTGCGCCGCATCGCGGAAATCGAAGCCTTGAAAAAGGCCAACATCGTCCGCACCGAAGCCGAAACTCTGAGAACCAAAGCCCAATACCAGGTCACCATGATCCAGTGGTTCGTCGAGCGCCGCTACGAACACGTGCTGATGGCCGCCCGTTTCTACAACCAGATCTGGAAGGACGGGGACTCCACCCTGCGCGTGGACAAGAACTCGGACGTCTCCAAGCTCTTCACCGAATCCGTCGGTGTGAATCCCACCGTTTCCTCGCTCGATTCCCTCTCCAACGAGGCGATCCGCGAAGTCACCAAATACGTCGAGGCCTTCGACCTCATGCTCTCGCGTGACGAACTCCACTCCGCGTCGCAACGGTTGATGGAAGCCTACGCGCTCGGCGAATATCTCGGGCCGGTCGCCACGCTGCCACTCGACAAGAAACTCCGCATCGCAAGTTATGTTCGTGACCTGCACGAACTCTACGGCACCCTTCAGGCCCGCGATTACACCAAGACCAAGGAACTCGCAGACCGGCTCAAGAAAGCCGCGAAGGACTTCCCTTCGTCCAAGGTGGACAGCGCCATCGCCGCCTACACCCTTGCTTCGGACCTCGCCATCGAGGAGGCCAAGGCACATCTGTTAGCCAGGGAAAGCGACAAGGCCGCCGAGAAGATCAAGGCCGCCACCGAGATCTGGCCCACCAATCCGAAGCTCGTCGAATTCCGCAACCTCATCAGCCAATCCGGCGGCTTGGTGGCGCTCCGCAATGATTTCGACCGTCTTCTCAGTGAAAAAAATTTCCGGGAAATCGCCCGCCGTCAGTATGAGATCGCGCCCGCCATCCAGGGCGACGCCAAGCGCGAGGATGCCTTCAAACAGATCATCACCAACCTCACGAAAATCGAAACCGCCCTCGGCAAGGCCTCCGAATTCAGCAAGGTCGGACAGAGCTACGCCGCGTGGGAACAACTCGCCGAACTGCGCGAACAATTTCCCGATGATCCGAAACTCGGACGTGAGATCGAGTTGTTATCCTCGAAGGTCGCGGACTTCACCAAGGCGCTTACCAAGGCACACGAGTTCGAGACCCGCAGCGAAAAACAAACCGGCTCCGCGCTTTCATGGTATCTCAAGGCACGCAGCATCCACCCGCAGAGCAAGTTCGCAGAAGAGGGAATCAAACGCCTCGTGCGGGAAATCATGCCGGCTGACGACGCCATACCTGTCGCCGCCGACGCGAAAAACGACGGCAGGTGATGGCATCCGGATGTGTCACGGAACGGGAACCAGCTTCACCTTGCGGAGGTTCACGCCCTTCCAGTTTTCCTTCGCGCCGTTCATCACGAAGCCGGTTTCTCCGGCGGGAAGATCGATGCTACCGAGTGAGACGGTCTTCCATGTCAGGCCCGGGCCGGTGGCCTCGAGCGTGACCGGGGTCACCGTTTTGCCCACCTTCAGGCCGAGCTTCACCGGAGCAGGCGCGGCGACTTCGGCCTCGACACTCCATTTCCCCGCTTTCGCGGTCTTGAGCTGGTATTCGAGACGCCAATCCGGATTCTTCCAGTCCGTCAGATAGGCGTCCGCTCCCGTGCCGCGCAACTGGATGTTTCCATCATAGCTGCCATGGGCGTCCGCATCCGCCGGACCAAAGGTCACGCTGCCGTCGGCCGCGGGTTCGATGAACGCCGCCTGCGTGACCGTGACCGGTCCGGCGAAGTCAAGACGGACGACAGATACGTCTGGATCCGTCGCTGCGCCCGGCAGATGGACAACGACACCATCGGCGGTGCTTTCCGCGGTCGCTGCAGCGCCGCCCTTGAGCATCTTCGCCGATACGGGCGTTTGTTTGACGGTGGGCAGCAGGATGTTGCCATCGGCCGGCCATTCCCAAACATGCAGATAAAGCGTGGTCCCACCCTGGCCGTTGGACTTGCTGGTTACCCGGCCCCACGACAGACGGCGCGCAAACGGCCCGGCCTCGGTGGCGTGGATGGCCTCGCCGTTCACATCCATCCAGCGGCCGACGGCCTGCAGGCGCTCCACACTTTCCGGCGGAATCACGCCCTCGCGGGTGGGACCCACGTTGAGCAGGAAGTTCCCTCCCTTGCTGGCGATATCTGATAGATTGCGGAGAAGCTGGCGCGTGCTTTTCCAGTTGTGGTCGTCTTTCTTGTATCCCCATGTGTTGTTCATCGTCATGCAGACCTCGAACATCTTGCCGGGATAACCACGCGGCGGAATGTTCTGTTCGGGCGTCATGGTGTCTCCCTCGAATCCCTTGCCGAGACGGTTGTTGTTGATGATGTCCGGATGCTGCGCCATGAAATCGGCGAAGGGCTTGACGCGCTCTGGTGTCATGTCCACCGGCGTGTCCCACCAGAGGACGGAAGGTTGGTAGTTGGCGACGATTTCCTTCACCTGCGGCAGCGCGACGGTCTGCAGATAGTGGTCGTAATCCCCGTCCTGCGCGGGATCCCAGCCCTTGCCGCCGTATTTGCCTCCGCCGGGATGGTTCCAGTCCTGCGCCTGCGAGTAATACAAACCGAACTTCAGTCCCTCGGCGCGCACCGCTTCGGAGAGCGGTGCGAGAAGGTCCCGTTTCGCGCCCGAGTTCATCACGTCCCAGTCGGTCACCTTCGAGTCGTAAAGCGCGAAACCGTCATGATGTTTGGAGGTAATGACGACATACTTCATGCCAGCCGTCTTCGCGAGCTTCGCCCAGGAGGCGGGATCGAATTTCGCCGCCGTGAAATCCTTGGCGAATGCCTTGTAATCCGCGCTTGGAATTTTCCCGTTCTTCATGATCCACTCGCCAATCCCGCCGATCGGCTTGCCCTGCCACTCGCCTGCGGGCACCGAATAGACGCCCCAATGAATGAACATGCCGAAACGGGCCTCCTTGAACCATTTCATGCGGGGTGCTTCTCCAGCAGGTGAACCAATATCCTGTGCCAGCAGTGAGGAACAAAATGGCAGCAGGGCCAACAACATGGCGCTCGTTTGTCTTTTCATGGGTTGATGAGGTTGTCGGCCGAGACCGAAAAATAAGTTATGCGGATACGTCGAAGTCCCACCGGATCATTCAGCCACGCTCTTATGTTGCGCCGAAGTCTGCCTAACCGGGGTTTCCACGATGTTTCATCGCTGTTTTAGTGGGCGGAGATCGAATCCCTATCTGGGACTACCATCAGACGTTTACTTAATGCGCCTACCAGCACTAACCCATGGTCCGCATATGAGCTTTTTGTTTTGGATATCAACGTTTTAGGAATATTTCCTGCCCGCCAAATTTTTTCCTTGCCGGGCACCCACCCTATACCATACCGCTTTATCCAGTTAAACGAATGCACCTTTCGAAAAAAGCTGAATACGCGCTCCGCGCTTCCATCAATCTCGGCATCGCCGCCGAGGTCGGAAGAGGCACGGTGTCCGGTGCCGAACTCGCCGAAGCCAACCGCCTGCCACTGAAATTCATCGAACGGATCCTCCAGGAGCTTCGCGAAGCGGGCATCGTGGAAACCCACCGCGGCAAATTCGGCGGCTACTCGCTCGCCAAGCCGGCCGACCAGATCGGCGTCGGCGAACTCATCCGTCTGGTGGACGGCCGCCTTGCTCCGATCTGTTGCGCCAGCGAAAACGCCTATCAACCCTGCACCTGCCCGGATGAAGACCACTGCGGCCTGCGCATGCTGATGATCGACGTACGCAACGCCATCGCCAACATCCTCGACCGCTACAGCATCGCTCAGGTCGTGGAAGTCACTCTCCGCAAGATGCGCCGGGACGGAATCGCTCCGCCATTCGCGCACCCCGATTCACCGCACGCGAAAATCCCGACACCGAAACGCAAGGCCGATCCTGCGGATGGATTTCTCGCAGGCCTCTCACAACTCGCAGTTCTCACCCAGGATCCCAATGAAAGCGATCACCTCTGAACAAGCATCCACTGACGGTTCCGCGACCGACTGGCTCGAAGTCGTTCGCCAGAATGTGGCCAATCTCCGCTTTGGCTCGGTTCAGATCACCGTCCACGACGGACGTGTGACCCAGGTCGAAAGCATCGAGAAAACCCGCTTCGTCGCACCACGTGACGAAACGGCAGGCAATCGAAAATAACATCTCCAGCAATCAACGGGCCACAGCCCGCAGACACAACTCCAAGAGACCGACCGGACCACCGGAGGAAACCAGGAGCACGATACAAGTCAGGCGTCTTCACGTCATGGCACGTGCTTTGGCATCCTCCGCAACCGGTCGGTCTCTTTTTTATTTCACCATCCCGAACACATATCTCGCCCACGAGCCCACCTTACCACGGGAGCTCCTCAGAAACCATAACTGCGAAAGCCCACCGGAACACCGGACGCGGACGCTACGCAGAAAACATGAAACCAAAACAAAAGCATAGAACCGAAATCCGAATCACAGAACCTAACAACCCGAAGGGCGCGCGCAAATCCGCCGCCATCGTCATCAACCTCCGCCTTCCACGCGCCGCCGTACTCGCCTTGCTGGTCTCGTATCCCGCTCATGCTGCAAACGAGAATGGCGTCACCGAATTCGTGGAACCCAGCACCTTCGACAAGATCTGGAGCTACGCAACCCTCTACAAAGACGACATGAATCCCATACTCGAAGAATTCAAACTCCGCGGCCGCTATCAAGGCCAATACTGGAGCGTGGATGACAGCCATGGAAGCCAAAGTGACTGGGAGGACCGCCGTTCACGCTTTGGATTCGACGCCAAGCTCCTCGATAAAAAGCTCGAAGCCCGCGTGGACTTCCAGAGCAACGATGGATTCGACGACTTCTACGACGGCCTCGTCGATGCCTACCTGCGCTGGAAACCCAATTCCTGGCTCAGCATCACCGCAGGCAAGACCAAACCGCTCATCGCCCAGTATGACTGGCTCGAATCCACCAACACACAGCCCACCTTCGAGCGCTCGCAGATCTTCAACCAACTGGGAATCAACCGGGCCGCGGGACTGACCGTGGAGGGCACAACGGATGATTTCTCCTGGCGTGCCGGTGTCTATTCCAACTCAACCCCCTCCACGACCGCGGATCCCGTCACCAAGATTTCTTCCGGAGCCTGGGGCGACGGCGAGTTCGGCGACTTCAACGCGGGCGTCTCCTACTCGCTGGGCGTGGGATATGATTTCAAGCACATGCTGAATCTCGAAAAAGCGGACCTGAGACTCGACTGGCTTCATAGCGAACGTGACGCGCAGGACCTGGTGCTTGGCAAATACGACGACATCGTCTCGACGACATTCTGGGTCAAGGAAGGTTATTCCTCCGTCGTTCTGGAAAGCTATTTCGCCAGCGGTGGTGACGGTGACAATAGCGACGTGTTCGGATTCTTCATCGAACCAACTTATGACATCATACCTAAAACCCTGCAACTCGTTGGACGCTATTCCTACGCGAACAGCACGGGTCCGCTCGGCGTGGTCGATCAAACACGCTACGAACGGAACGTTGCGGGAAACAAGGGCCGTGGCGACGCATACAACTCCGTTTACGGCGGCGTGCAATACTTCATCTACGGCGACAAGTTAAAGCTCATGGCGGGCGCGGAGTGGGCCAGGATGGATAACAGCA
>CANBTO010000068.1 GCA_947372405.1 Verrucomicrobiaceae bacterium | reverse complement strand
GGGGAAGGACTTGACGTGCCCCGAAGGCTTAACCATTCCGGTCCGCCCGCTCCTGCTGACTTGCCATGACAGCCAACGATCCCGTAGCTATGTCCGTGCCCAACCAACTGGACGTCAAAACTCAAAATTAGGAGAAACAGAGGTGGTCGATCACCGTCGCGCTCTTCGCATCACGAATGACTTTGCCGCCCTCCCTCCGCTCGCGATGTCCTGGGCAATTTACATATGCGGCGTCCCCGGTGAGTTCCAGAAAGACCTCATGTCCCCCCATGCACTTCAACCGCACATCGAAAACGCCAACCAACGGACGCGCCGAACGGTATCCCTGAAACCGCAGAAACCCATAACTCAAGACGCCAATCCCAAGCAAAGCAGCGGCGATCCAGATGAGTTTTTTCATTTGCTTCAAATGATGGGAAACCCAGGCCATGTTCTGCAAGCGTCGTCAATGAATTAGGCTCCGTGCGCGACGATCACATTCCGGATCCGCTGGTAAAGCCATTCCGGAATTTCGCTGGAAAAAGTCACCTTGCCGACCGGATTGATCCAGATTTCCCCGGATTCCACACCCGCCTCCGATGCCAAAATCGAGATGTCACCCAAGACGCGATTCGTCAGCCTGCCTTTCTGGCAAACGGCGGCTCCTCCATGAATCCGGATGGCGGATGTGGCGAACAGGCGTGAGATGAGTTTCATGAGCAAAGGAATGTCTCGTCGTGATGGGTGATCCAAGTGAAATCCGAACCGGAATGATATTAAAAGGTGGTTGGATCCAATAAATACGCTTGTCGCGATTCCGGCTCACCATGCAATTTCTTCATGCGTGATGCGAAGCTTTCCCATCCGGGATCTCCATTTTTACGGATATATTCCATTTTCCATTCGTCATATGTGGATCTGGCCGCTTCAAAATCCGCATATTCCGAATAGCTGTCGAAAGACTTCATCCCGATGATTGCGCAATACAACTTTTCTCCACTATGCTGATCACTGGAATAATCCTGAGAATCCGCCGAGCGTGTGGTCGCGCACGACACGCTCAATACGGCGAAAAAAATGATGCACAGAATGTATTTCATAGTATTGACCGGCTGTTGATCAGGGTGAAATCGTAACCGGAAGCGGGCGTTCCGGCTCCCTCGTTCATGAACTACTTGATAGACCAATCATGCTGGCGAGCCAATCTGATAATAGGTGTCGCGGAAAATGGTTCTGGAGGGGGCCACGCCGCGGCTTTGCCCCTTCGATGTCCCAGCGCCAAGGGCGAGGATTCCGCTCCTTGATTTTTTGTCCTACTCGCTTCCAGCCGGGACAGCCGGATCACTTTGCACCTACCAGATTTTCACGCGGTCCTCGGGCTTCACGTAGAGTTTGTCTCCGGGTTTCACGCTGAAGGAATCATACCAGGCGTCCATGTTGCGTACCACGCCGTTGACGCGGGCCTCGGAGGGAGCGTGGGGATCGGAGTGGATTTGTTTGAGCAGCGCTTCGTTGCGGATCTTGGTGCGCCAGAGCTGGGCCCAGCTCAGGAATACGCGCTGGTCGCCGGTGGTGCCGTCGATGACGGGTGCGGGCTTGCCGCCGAGCGAGGTATGGTAGGCGGCGAGCGCGAGATTGAGGCCGCCCATGTCTCCGATGTTCTCGCCCATGGTGAGCTTGCCGTTCACATGCTCGCCGGGGAGGATTTCGATCTGCTCGTATTGCGCGGCGAGCTTGGCTGCACGCTCGTTGAAATTTTTCGCGTCCTCCTCGGTCCACCAATCCTTGAGCACGCCGTCACCATCGGACTTGCGGCCCTGGTCGTCGAAGCCGTGGCTGATCTCATGGCCGATGACGGCACCGATGCCGCCGTAGTTGATGGCCGGATCCGCCTTGGGATCGAAAAACGGCGGCTGGAGGATGGCGGCGGGAAAGACGATCTCGTTGAGCGTGGGGTTGTAATAGGCGTTCACTTTCTGCGGCGGCATGCCCCACTCGGCGCGGTCCACCGGTTTGTTGAGGCGGTCGAGTTCGTATTGCCACTCGAAGCGCGTCGAGCGCTCGATGTTTCCATAGAGGTCGTCCGGCTTCACGACGAGAGCGGAGTAGTCGCGGAACTTGACCGGGTAACCGATCTTCACGGTGAAGCGGGCGAGTTTTTCCTGCGCGGCTTTTTTCGTGGCGGTTCCCATCCATTCGAGACGGTCGATGCGGGTGGCCAGGGCGGCGCGGATGTTGGAGACGAGATCGAGCATCTGCTTTTTCGATTCCGCCGGGAAATAAAGGTCGACGTAAATTTTCCCGACATCCTCGCCCAGCGCCGCGTCGGTGGAGGCCACGGCCCGTTTCCAACGGGCGAGTTGCTCGGGCTGGCCGGAGAGGGTCTTGGCGCGGAAGTCGAAACTGGCGTCGGCGAAGGCTTTTGATAGATAGGGCGCCGAGCTGTCCGCAGTGCCGAAGACCATCCAGGCTTTCAGAACATCGAGCGGCGTGGCGGCGAAAATGGCGGCTTTTTTCGGAAACGCGGAGTCGTCGGTGACGATGATGCGCTTCACCTCGCCAAGCCCGCCAGCGTCTAACAAACCACGGAATCCGAAACCAGGCGCGAGCGCGGCGATCTCGTCGGGCGACATCACATGATAGGTCTTGTCGCGGTTCCGCAACTCGGCGCGGTCCCAGCTTGCTTCGGCGAGTTTGGTTTCGAAAGCGAGGATTTCGCCCGCGTATTTCTCCGCATCCGGCCAAGCGGCGAGGGTGAGCATCGTGGCGGCATATTTCTGATACTTCGCCTTCATTTCCGCGAACGAGGGCTTGAGGTAGTAGTCCTTGTCCGGCAGCCCAAGGCCGCTGGAGCCGAGGTGGACGGCGTAGCGGGTGGGATCCTTTGCGTCGGGACTGATGCCCGCGCCAAACAGACCGCGCCCGAGCCCTCCCGGCTTGCCCATGATCTTCGCCAGATCCTCGCGGGTGGCGGCAGCTTTGATTTCAGCGAGCTGCGGAGCGATCGGCGTGGCTCCGGCGGCCTCGACGCGCGCCTCGTCCATGAAAGCCGCGAACCATGCGCCGATCTTCGCTGTGGCTCCCTCCGGACGGGCGGCGGCCTCTTCGAGGATTTTGCGGACGCGTGTTTCCGAGAGAATGGCGAGCGCATCGAAATTGCCGTAGCGCGCACGGTCGCCAGGGATTTCGGTCTTTTTCAGATAGCTGCCGTTCGCGTAGGCGAAAAAGTCGTCGGCGGGCTTCACGGATTCGTCGCGCCCGGTGAGATCGAAGCCCCAGGTGCCGAAGCGCGGAGCGGCGGTGGAGGTGACGTCCGCAGCAAAGGCGACGTTGAGGAAAACAGCGGCAAGGGATAGAGCGAGGGATGGTTTCATGCGTGAACAACGGTGGCCAAACGGAGATTCGTTCAGCGGAACGAGATTCGGGGATGTGAGGCGCGAATTCAATGCTGTTAGGTCGACACGGCACGCACCACCCACGTTTGACATCCGGTATTCCCGGCCAAGAGTGGCGGCGATGCCGTTTGCCCGATGCCTTCCCCCGCTGCTCCTCACGATGTGGCTTGCCAGTTGCGCCAGCCAGCAGGTGAGCAGCGGACCGCCGCAGCGGGCGGTGGGGAAAATCAATTTCACCGTCCGCCGCGACATCGTTTACACGCCTGCCGACTGGCCTGCACCGGTGATGGGCGACCTCTATCGGCCTGTTGGAGCAAAGTCCGCGCCGGCGGTGCTGCTGGTGCACGGCGGCGCATGGTCGGGCAAGGACGGCCGCTGGCAGATGACCGGCATCGCGAGGAAACTGGCGCGCCGAGGCTACGTCGTATTCAACGTGACCTACCGCCTCGCCCCACGATGGATTTATCCGGCACCGGTGGACGACTTGAAACAGGCGGTGAAATGGCTTCGAACGCATGCGGCGGCGGAAGGGATCGATCCGCAGCGCATCTCCACTTATGGCTACTCGGCAGGCGGCTATCTTGCTGCGCTGGTGGGCCTGGATGAAACGCAGCACATTCAGGCGATCATCGCCGGAGGAACGCCCGCCGACCTCTCGCTCTATCCGGGTGGCGTTCTCGTCCCGCAGTTTCTCGGTGGGACGAAGCAGGAAATCCCGGAACGTTTCCGCGAGGCCTCGCCGGTCTATCATGTGACGAGAAAAAGCCCGCCGGTTTTCATCTATCATGGTGGTGCGGACACGCTGGTGCCGCCGGAGCATGCGTGGGAATTCATCGCCGCGCTGGAGAAGCACAAGGTGCCGCACGAGGTGTATTGGATCGAGGGACGCGACCACATCACGGCATTCCTCTTTCCCGCCGGAGCGATTGATGCGGCGGTGGATTTCCTGGATTGCAAAACCGGGGCGTCAGCGCCCTGAGCGCGGAAAACAGAACGGGGAATCGGGGGCAATTGACAAGTAATACCCGGAGTGGTAATACTGACGACATGAAAGTGACGATCAAAGGGCAAGTCACCATCCCCATCGCACTGCGCGAACGCTTCGGGCTGAATCCGGGAACGGAGGTTGAATTCGTCGCCACCGATGGGACTTTGCAAATGAAACCGCGCAAGCGGAGCCGGAAGATAGTGAGCGCCTTTGATCACTGGTTGGCCAAGGCGGCGGGTTCGGCCAAAAAAGGCATGACTACGGATGAAATCATGGCGATGACACGGGGGGAGGAATGAGCCATGGTTCTGGTCGATACCAACGTGCTGCTGGATATCGCGACAAGGGACGCGGTCTGGTTCGATTGGTCGAGCGGGCAGCTTGCTTCCTTGATCAACTCGCGGGAAGCGGCCATCAACCCGGTCATCTATGCCGAACTCGCGCCACTCTTCCGGAATGCGCGGGAGTTGGATTTGAATCTGGTTCCGCCCTCGGATTTCCGCCGCCTGCTCTTGCCGTTTTCGGCAGGATTTCCCACGGCACGCGCCTTTCATGCCTACCGGAAATCTGGCGGGCAACGCACGGCTCCACTGCCCGACTTCTTCATCGGTGCCCATGCCGAGGCTGAAGGATTGGTGTTGTTGACACGGGACGCCGCCCGGTATCGGACATATTTCCCGAAGGTGAAGTTGATTTGCCCATGAGGTCCGTCTCCAACGCTGCGGAGGCACTTGCTTTTCACAGCCGCCCCGGCTTCATTGCACGCGTGGCGCTTGAAACGGTGAGAAGTGGCGGCAGTCACTCAACAACGAAATTTCCATTACCCATCCCGCCCAACTTAGCTAAGTTGCCAGTGTCATGCAGGTTACCATCCACCAAGCCAAAACCCAGCTTTCCAAGTTGATCGCCGCTGCCGAGCGTGGCGAGGAAATCATCATCGCCCGGCGCGACAAACCGGTGGCGAGACTCAGCATGATCGAGGAATACTGCGGCAAGACCCGGATCGGCGGCCTCAAGGGCAGGAAATTCAAAATGACATCGAAGTTTGACGACCCCGCGCTCAATGCGGAAATCACCGGCACCTTCAACACTCCATGACCGGCACCACGGTGACAGGTTGGTTGCTGGACACCCACGCGCTGTTGTGGATGCTGCATGGCGACAAACGCTTGTCGAAAAGGGCGGCCTAGGCCATCGATGGTAAACTTCCGCTCTACCACTCGTCCGCGAGCTTTTGGGAAATCGCGATCAAACTCTCCTTCAAGGGATTTGATTTCGAAATCGATCCCGATTGGAACCAAACATTTCCGGACGAATTGAAGCGCATTGGTGTGCCACTCCTGTCTCCCACCATCGACGACTGCCGACTCCTGCAGGAACTCCCGAAGCATCACGCCGATCCATTTGACTGCATGCTAGTCTGCCAGGCCAAACGCCTCGGATTGGGAATCATCTCCGTGGACAAAATCATCGACTCCTATCAAATGATGAGGATGTGGTGATGGCCTTGCTACTTTTCATGGTAATTCTCCACCAGGACACTCCTATCTCAAGCGAAGCGCCCGCAAGATTCGGCTTCTCTCCAGTAATAAATCTGCAAGAATCCTGCATCACGACAGCGGATGCATCCACGGAATAAATTCCTCCCCCTGGCCGCCGGACTGCTGGTATTGGCGCTCGCCAACCTACTATGGCCATGGAAGTCGCCCCCGTCGATTCCCCCTTCGCAAGCGAAGGCGGAACACTCCCGCCCGGCCACTCGCCCGCCAATGACGTCGGTGGCACCTCGCGAACCTCGGCGGGCAAAGGATTTTCAGGCATTCGTAAAACTCGCGGAAAAAAGCGAAATGCCGGAACTCACCCGTCATGAAATCGACGACTACCTCACAGCCCAGCGCCGCACCGCCTGCTCCCTCCTCGCCGCCTACCAACTCAGCAAGGACGAGGCCTATCTCAAGGAGGCCCTCGCGAAATTTCCGAACAGTCCGCAAGTCCTGCTGTGCGCCCTTCGGATAACCCAGGACCCCGCCCAACGGCTGGAGGCACTTGAAGCCTTCAAACGTGCCGATCCCGGCAATGGCATCGGCAACTGTCTTGCTGCCAGAGCACTTCTCGACCTCGGAAGAAACGATGAGGCTCTCGCCGAATTGCTCCAATCGCGCGGGAAGCCCATCCAGGATTTCACAATGAATTCCTGCCAGGACACTGAGGAAGCGTATCTCACCGCAGGATTTTCACCGACCGAGGCCAAGATGGTATCGCTCTTTAACGCACCGAGGCCGGAGCTGATGCAGTTGAACGGCGCGTTCATCAAGAAACTCGATGCGCTGCGGGCAGGCTATGCGACGTCTGGTGACGCTGCCGCGCTTCAGTCCGTGCGCGACGTCCAGGTGGAGATCGGAAGCCAGCTTCAGGAAGATCCCGATGTCGTCGGCAACTTGCTCGGGATCCTCAATGAAAAAAATGCATTGAAGGGAATGGATGACCCCGAGTCCGTTGCCCGGATGGAGGAAATCGAACAACAGAAAAAGTCCTTGGTCGCAGATGCCATGAAAGTCCGGACCATGATGGAAAATTCCACCGTCCCCGATGACGAGTGGCGGCTTTATTTCGACCGCTTCAAGCTCTTCGGTGAAAAGGCCGCCAACGAATGGCTGCTGGAAAAATATCCGGCGCAGTAACGAATGATTGCAGCCGGTAACCGCACTGCTAAATTTCTTTTCTTTTGAGAGGGAGGCAGCCGAGAAAGCTCATATGAAGGCGGAAAATCGTTGTTGCGGAGCACGGCGATCAAGCTAGGGAGAAATCACAGTGATATGGAGATGATCGAACCACGAATCTCACGAATCGACACGAATTTCCAGAAATGAATGATCGAAATCAGAGATTTGATTCAAAAAACCTCTTCATTCGCGTGAATTCGTGTCCATTCGTGGTTAAAAAATCCCTAGCTTGATCGCCCTGGGTTGCGGAGTGGCAGGCCACAGCTCATTGGTTTCCCATTGGCACAGCGATTCGGAATGGGAGCATAGCGGACACTTGCCTTTCACATCGAGGGATTGCTCGACGCCGGGGAAAAAATCCCGCCTCCGCAAGCGATCGAAAGCCACTCCGCCAACCCCGACTATGCCGGCATGATTTGGGCGATCGCCTCAGTGGATTTCGCCGCCCTCTCAGGGAAATCCAAGCGCCTGAACATCTCCCTCCCCGAGCGAGTCCTGTGCCGCATCAATGCCGCGGCCGGCAAAACCGGTGAAACCCGCTCCGGCTTCATCGCCCGCGTCGCGCTTGTGGCGGTGTGAAGTAGCGGACTTGAACAAGGCCACCGCACTGCAACTTGCAGTTTGAGTATCATCCCATTGCCACCCGTAAACCCGTCCGGTTTTGCTGGTCAAACCGATCAACTGGTTGCAACGTCACGACATGTACCGCCTCGCATATCTTTGCAAGGCTCCATTGTGGACGGTTCGATTGCTTGTTCTTCTGACTTCATTCTCGGCATTTGAAGCTGTTGCTCAGGATGAATCCAATGGGCCAGACGTTTCAGGGCAACCACTTCTAAGTGACTATTCCGACAATGGCTATGCGCTCAGAAAAGTAATCCCGATTAGGAATCTTCCGCCCGGGATTATTTTCAAGAAGGACGACGTTTCACTCGTTCCCAATCCCACGGACCGAACTGGAGTCGCTCGCTACGGACACGCAAAACCCTACATGGTCGTTTACCTGATCAACGACACGGACGAGTCGATACCGAAAATCATCGGAGAGCTGAATAAGGTTCACAGTCAGGTCAAATTCGGTGGCAACTGGTTTTCACGCGAGCCGTTGCAGACAGGATGTGCGTCAGTGCCTGCGCCGGGGGATCTTCCACCCCGCAGCGCCTTGGCCCTCGGTGGCGTCAGCGATCAAAGAGGCGATATCGACGGGGAAATCCGCTACATTTTCAATATCCCGGGTCAAAGGATCACAAGCGAACCTCAGCGAGGACGCTACGTGGCGAACGAACTTCAGGAAGCAATGGCCGAAGAGATTCGCGAGTCGGATCTGCAAACAAGCCTCGATGAAAGCTTTTTCAAGAACCAATGGAACGAGCACATGGCGGCGTCAAATCTGGAAGAGTTTTGCGCTATTCTTGAACTGATTCGTCATTACCAACTCTCACTTCGGGAGCGGGCAAGAATCATGGATTGGATGTTGGAGCGGGCGGAAAAGCATGATGCCACCCCGGAACAGGCAAAGGCCATCGCTCGAATCAAGGGCTTGCTCTCGAAGCCGTGGCTGATCGAAAACAACGGTCAAGCCCTTGCGGACCGCTGCATCGCGGCGCTGGAGGCAAAACCATCTAAATCATATGGCACACCTGAGAAGTGCAGGGCCTGTGTCTGGCGTTTCCTAGCCTGCACCAACGACATGCTCCGCGAAATGACGATCGGAGGACACGAATTCAAACCCGCCGACAACGCATCCGTCCTGAAGCTGGTGGCCTTGGCCAAGGCCTCATTGGATTCCAGCGATACGAGCGTTGCAGATGCAGCTGCCGGCTTTCTTGCCAGCCGCATAGTTACCGAGGATATGTTTGCAACGGAAGAGTTTTTTTGTTTTCTCGAAAGCAATAGGATGGGACGGATCAATGCCGGACTAACGGGACTCGAAACGAGGAACCGCATGCCCGAAGCCATTCCTTGGCTATTGGATCGATCAAAAAGGAATGATCCCGGGCTCGGTAGATACTACGCAAGATTCCTTTTCAATACCCGAGGTGATATCGAGGATTGGGAGAAAGCCGTGTTGATTCATTTGCTTGAAGCGGATCCTTTGGAGGCACTCAAAACAATCAGTGTCAATCAAGCTTACAGACGACTGGGAAAGCTGCCCGAGGAATGGGCCGGAACTTTGCGAGATTTTCTGGGCAAGCAGATCTCTAGAGAACGGAAACAATGGTGGGCGGACGAAGCCGATCGAGTCAAACGAGAGCAGATTAAACCAGATCATAGGGAGAATGGTTCAGCGCTGTCAGTCGGAATTTACCTTCTGGACACACTGAACGATCCTGTGGATGTGCCACTGTTGAAGTCGTTTCTTGAGCACCCGGCTGCAAGCTTGTATCAAGACTCAAGTGGCCAGACGTTATTCTTTGTCGCCCGCATGTCGGCAAAAACGTGCCTGCTAAGAAGGAAAATCGCGGTGCCTGATTCGCTGGTAACCCGGATCGAAATGAAACCAACTCCGCCTCCCCGGGACCGAATGGAGGATTTCACGCGATATGTTTTTACCCATGATTTTGCCATCATGGGCTTGAGTCTGACAGTTCTTGTCGGCGCTGGTTTGGCCCTTCAAAGATTGAGGGCAAGAGACAAAGGCGGTTCCAATTAACCAACGGCGAACTACCCACGTCTGGGAATGAGAATCACACAAACCTCACCGCATGCTTCTTCGAGAGCTTCAACACGTCTCCGGCCGCCGGTGAAACGGCCGCCGTGGGATCGGTGAGTTTCTCACCGTTGAGCTGGACGGAGCCGGTGGTGATGAATTGTTTCTTCAGCTCACCGTTGGATTTCTCCAAGCCGAAGGCGGCTTGGAAGGCGTGGGCGGTGAGGGACAGAACCGTTAGATCCGCGGGCAGAGCGGCGATGGAAAGTTCCGGCAACTCGGCGGCGGCGAGGTCTTTTTTGGAAAAACGCGTGTCCCAGTCGGCGCGTGCGGAGGGGCCGGCATCGGGGCCGTGGTAGCGGCTGGTGAGTTTCTCGGCGAGCGACTTCTTGGCGTCCATCGGGTGGCCGTTGGGATCGCGGGCCTCGCCTAACAGAAGGAGGTAGTAGCGGTCCATCAGTTCGTCGGACACGCTCATGAGCTTGCCGAACATTTCCTGCGGTGGATCGGAAACGCCGACGTAGTTGCCGTAGGACTTGGACATCTTTCTAACACCGTCGAGGCCTTCGAGCAGCGGCATGACCATGACGACCTGCTGCGGTTGGCCTTCCTCCTTCTGGAGGTCGCGGCCGACGAGGATGTTGAAGAGCTGGTCGGTGCCGCCGATCTCGACATCGGCGCGGATTTCCACGGAGTCCCAGCCCTGCATGATCGGGTATTGGAGTTCGTGGAGGCGGATTTCCTGGCCGGCATCGAGGCGGGTGCGGAAGTCCTCGCGCTGGAGCATCTGCTGGAGGGTGACGCGGCCATTGAGTTTGAGGATTTCCTCGTAGGTCATCTTGCGGAACCAGTCGCCGTTGTAAACGATCTCGGTCTTCGAGCGGTCGAGGATCTTGAAGGCCTGGTCGGTGTAGGTCTCGGCGTTGACGAGCACTTCGTCGCGGGTGAGCGGCGGGCGGGTGGACGAGCGGCCGGTGGGATCGCCGACGGTGGCGGTGAAGTCGCCGATGAGCAGCACGGCCTGGTGGCCGAGGAGCTGGAACTGGCGGAGTTTTTCCAACGCCACGGTGTGGCCGAGGTGGATGTCCGGAGCGGTGGGGTCCACGCCCAGCTTGATGCGCAGCGGGCGGCCGTATTTCTCCGAATCGCGGAGTTTTTCCAGCAGTTCCTTTTCGGAAAGGACCTTGGCGGTGCCTGCGGTGAGTTGGGCGAGTTGTTGTTCGGGAGACATCGGGGAATGGTGGAACAGGCGGGAGAATGCCTGCTGCGTGCCTGCTGCCAAGTCCGGAAAAACGCAGGGAGGGCTGGCTGAAGCGAGGATGATTTCAGCGAAACGCAGAGACGCGAACTTCGCAGAGGAAGACGCTGAGTGTTTGAAGTGTAAAATGGAATCTGCGTGGGGTTTCCCCTTGGTTCCCTTTACAAATCCATTTCCTCTCCGCGAAGTCCTCCGCGCGCTCTGCGTCTCCGCGTTTCGATTTTGTCATTCCATGGGAATTTTGACACATCGGCCCGTCGGAATGGAGGTGGCACTGCGGGCAAGCCGTGGTTTTCCGCAGGTTGCTGCGATTTTTACCTTTCCAAATCCGGCGGGACCGCTGCATTCTGCCGCCCGCCGTTTCAATGGTGGTCGTAGTTCAATGGTAGAGCCCCAGATTGTGATTCTGGTTGTTGCGGGTTCGAGTCCCGTCGATCACCCCACCTTTCCCATCGGGATTTCACGCTGAATGCGGGCGGGGAGGGAGGACATCAAGCCACACGACCGATGCAGCCGCTGGAAAGCCGGATTCACTACAAGTTTCGCAACTCCCTCCTGTTGGCGGAGGCGTTGACCCATCCCAGCCTTGCCTACGAGTCCCAGAAGCCGCATTTCGACAACCAGCGGCTTGAATTCCTCGGGGACGCCGTGCTGCAGCTCATCGTCACGGAGGAACTCTACAAGATGTTCCCGGACTTCACCGAGGGCAGGCTCACCAAGCTGCGCTCGCGAGTCGTTTCCCGCAGGGCGCTCGCCCGGTTCGCGATGGCCATCCATCTGGGCGATTATGTTTTGTTAGGCAAAGGCGAGGAGGCGACCGGCGGCAGGCGCCGTCTGTCGACATTGGCGGACGCGTTCGAGGCGCTCATCGGTGCGGTCTATCTGGACTCGGGGCCGAATCCTGCGCGCGAGCTGATCCTGCGCTTGTTCGAGGCCGAGATCGGCAGCATGGTCACCAGCCCGGAGGAGCGGAACCCGAAGGGCGAACTTCAGGAGTTGCTGCAGGCGATCAACCCGCAGGCTCCGATCTATCGGATCATCAGCGAGAGCGGGCCTGACCACCGCCGCGTGTTCCAGGCTGAGGTCTCATGGAAAACCCTCGTGCTCGCCACCGGCAAGGGCAAGAGCAAGAAGGAGGCGGAGGCAAGAGCCGCCGCAGAGGCCCTGCGGTCCCGCGTGTGGGAGGCTTGAAGACGCGACCTAACGGCGCACCGCATCGAGGATCACGCGGTGCACATCCTCCGAGCTGGCGACGGTCTCGCGCGTCCCTAACAGAACCGGCCGTTCGTTCGGCGGGACCTTGTCGCGACCGTGGGAGCCTTTGACGAGCGTGGCGTCCAGCGGGATCACTTCCAGCAGTCCACGCAGGCCGAGTTTTTTCTTCAGGAGGAACTTCGCGATCTCCAGCTTCGGCAGCCGCAGCGCGGGATCGAGGAAGAGTTCGCAGGGGTCGTAGCCGGGCTTGCGGTGGATGTCGATGGTGCGGGCGTAGTCGGGTGCCAGCGCGTCGTCCTGCCAGAAGTAATAAGTGAACCACGCGTCCGGCTTGGCGACGGCGATGAAGTCCCCGGCGCGTTCGGTCGCGGCACCATGGCCCCAGGTTTCCGCGGGAACGCGGACCTCATCGATGCCCGGCGTGTTTTCTAACAAGGAGCGGACCTCGTCGCGGATCGAGGGATCGTTCACATAGACATGGGCGACCTGGTGGTCCGCCACGGCGAAGGCGCGGGAGCCGCCGCAGTCGAGGGTCTCGCGGCCGAGTTCGTTTTTGAGAAGCAGCCAGCCTTGGTGGCGGAACAGGCGGTTGAGGTAGACGGGGCGGGAGACGGGCGAAATGCCGTATTCTGACAGAACGAGCACGCGCACGCCGCGGTTTTCGTAGAACGCGATGAACTCGCCGGCGACTTGGTCGATTTTTCCAAGTTCCGCCGGGATGTTAGGCGAGAGCGGGCCGTCCTTCTGCAGCGGGTAGTCGAGGTGCGGCAGATAGATGAGGCTGAGGGTGGGCGAGTGTTTTTCCTCCACCCATCTGGCGGATGCTGCGATCCATTCGGACGAGGCGATACCCGCCGCCGGACCCCAGAAGGCTGGGAAGGGAAAATCGCCGAGGTCGCGTTTCAGGTCGTCGCGCATCAACATCGGCTGCGTGTGGATGTCGAAGACCTTGCGTCCGTCCGCCGGGTAGAGCGGGCGCGGTGTGATGGTGAAATCCGCGGTGGAGTGCATGTTGTACCACCAGAAGAGCTTGGCGCAGGTGAAGCCGGGGATCTCGCTGCGCAGCTTGTCCCAGAGCTTTTCGCCGCGGACGAGGTGGTTGCTTTGTTTCCAGAATCGAACTTCAGCGGACTCGCGGTCATACCAGCCGTTGGCGACGACGCCGTGACCGGCGGGCGAGGTACCGGTGACGACGGTGGACTGCGCGGTGCAGGTCACTGCCGGGAAGGCGGGCGCATGGGATTGGCGGCCGTGTTTTTCCGCAAAGGCCGTGAGCCGCGGCATGTGCGGACCTAACAGGGACTCCGAAAGTCCGACGACGTTGATGACGGCGAGGCGCATGAAGGGCGGAAACGTGAGTGGCACGCTGGTTTTCGCGCGGTTCCGCCTATGGAAGCAAGCCCGGCGACGAGCGATCGACAATCAGGTGCCTGATCGCAGGAAGCCTGCCACTCTCCTGGCCAGCCATTCCTCGGCCTCCCACGGCACGCGGTGGCCGGCATCCGGCGCGATGGCCAGCACCGCCTGCGGCATCATTGCGGCGGCGCGTTCCGCCAGCGCGTGAAACTTCGCGTCGTTCTCTCCGGCCACCCACAACACGGGGACGGTGATTTCGTGAAGCCTTTCCCACAATGGTTGCTGCGCGCCGAGCGACCAATCGACGAAACCGCGTGCGATCTCACGGCGGCGCGCCACCAGGCTTGCGGACGCCTGCGGATCGCGCGCGGCCTTGCCCGCAAGCACGGGCTGGGCGTTCCATTCCGTTAGAAACGCCTGCCAGTTGCCGGCGAGCGCCTTGGCCGCCCAGGCCGCGTCTGCCGCGCAACGGACATCCCGTTCGTCCGGAGCTTCCAACCCGGGGTGTGCGGAAACGATGACCGCCGCCTGCCATGGATGGTCCTTCTCCAAAAGCGCGTGCAGCGCCAGCCGACCGCCCATCGAGTAT
>CANBTO010000067.1 GCA_947372405.1 Verrucomicrobiaceae bacterium | reverse complement strand
GTTGCTGATGGACGTCCTGATGACGGTGGTGCTGCAGATCCGCACGTCGATGGTGCTGGAGCAGCAGGAAACGATGGCCAAGGGGATGGGTTGGAATCAAGCGGCCGTGGATTCGTTGTTAGGGGAGACGCGGGCGAAAGGGCCCAACTGGGCGCTGCAAGGGGCGGTTTTCGCGGTGTTTCTGCGGGCCTCGATCATGGCCTCGCTGGCCTTGCTGATCTCCACGTTCTCCACCAGCACGCTGTTCACGACGATCATTAGTTTCATGATCTACTTCATCGGCCACTTCCAGGCGGATGCCCGCGATGTCTATCTTCATGGCGGCGAGGCAGGTCAGGGGATGTTCGCTCGCGGCGCCTCCCTGCTGTTCTCGATGGTGCTGCCGGACTTTCAGCTTTTCAACGTGATCGACGCGGTGATCCAAGGGCAGGCGTTTCCGCTTCTTATGCTGGCGAAGCTGACGCTGGTGGGGCTCTATTACGCTTTGTTCTTCACCATCGCCTCGTGGTTCATCTTCTCTGACAAGGAATTCTGATCTCGTGAACATCTGGCGGAAAAGCGGTATTCTGGCACTGGCGATCCTCGCCATGGGAGCGGCGCGCCTGCCGTTCGAGGCCGCGCTCAGCCACGACCTGCGCGAGGCGGGTCTGTTTCCTCCGGCCATGGAAATCGGCACCCGCGAGCGCATCGGGCAGACCAGCTCGGCCGTCGCCCTCGGAGGTCTGCGGACCTTGGTGGCCACGTTTCTCAACCTTCGCGCCTTCACTGCTTTCACCGAGCAGCGTTGGTCCGATGTGGAGGACACGTTCAACACCATCGTCGATCTCGCACCGCGGACGCGTTATTATTGGGAAACGGGCTCATGGCACCAGGCCTACAACGCGGCGTCCTATTACATCAACGATTCCAAGCTGCCCGCATTGCGCCGCCGCGAGGCATGGCGGGAGTCCATCCTCAAGGGCCGCTCGTTTCTGGAGCGCGGCATCAAGAACAACCCGGACGACTGGAGCATTTGTGCCAACCTCGGTTTCCTGCTTTCCGACACGAACAAGTTCCCTGCGTTTCGCAACAGCAACAAGTCCTTCTCGGATGCGGCGGAAGCCTATCGCAAATCGGCGGCCACCGGCAAGGCGATGGGTTATGTGAAACGCTCCATGTTCTATTCCCTCGCCAGGGTGGAGGGCAGGGAGGCCGAGGCGCTGGAGTTGGCCCACACGCTCTACGCGGAAAGCCCGAAAAACCACACACCCAGCCTGCTGGCCCTGATGTTTGTTTTGGAAGCGCATGAAAACCCTTCGATGGACTTGGAGCGACGCGCCGTGGAGATCTTCGGGACTCCGCAAAAAGCCTACGATGCCCTGTCCGCCCACTGGATGCGGACGCGGGAGAAGTTTCCGATTTACGGCGTATCCTCAGCTCTGCAGGCGCTGGAAAAAACCCTGACGATTTCCACCGAAAAAAGCATTTTCAAGCAACCCATGCCGCCTCCCCACAGTATAGATGACTGGTTTCATGACTGAAGCCGCTGGATTCGTCTCGACAGCTCCTGCCGAAGCGCCAGACTCACCTCCAAACACGCCCAGTTTTTTCCATGCGGATCGCTCTTTTCGGTGACATTCACGCCAATCTGGAAGCCCTTGAGGCTGTTCTGGAGGATGCGGCGAAGCAGTCGGTGACTGATTACGTGTGCCTGGGGGATGTCGTCGGCTACAATGCCAATCCAATCGACTGCCTCGAACTCGTCCGCCAGATGGACTGCCCCACCGTGAAGGGCAACCATGACGAGGACGCCGCCGGCTCGCATTCGCTCGACAGCATGAATCCGGTGGCTGCGGCCGCGCTGGAGTGGACCCGCAAGCAGCTCTCAGCCGAGCAGCGCCAGTGGCTCAGCCGTCTGCGCATGGTCCGCCAGGTCTCGGACTTCACCGTGGTCCACAGCACCCTCGACCAGCCTGCGAACTGGAACTACGTGACCAACCGCTTCGACGCCATGTCGAACTTCTCCTATCAGTTCACCCAGATCTGCTTCCACGGTCACACCCACGTGCCGCGGGTTTACGTCAAGAGCGACCGCGTTCAGGAAGTCCCGGCGGATTCCATCGCCATCGAGGACGGCGCGAAGTATTTTATCAACGCCGGTTCCGTCGGCCAGCCCCGCGATGGCGACTGGCGCGCGTGCTACGCGATCTATGACATCGAGCGCAAGCTCGTGGTTTTCCGCCGCATCGAGTATGACATCGAGGAAACCCAGCGGAAAATTCTCGCCGCCGGCCTGCCTCCCATGCTCGCCGAGCGCATCGCGGAGGGAAGATAAGCGCAGGATTTCACGGCTTCTTCATACGCTCTTCATAAGCGTGGGTCCAGGTTCCGCCCTGTGGAATGTGATCCGAAACCCGCTGGTGGCCGTGGCTTGATGACAAGGCGCAACGCGCTGAAACTGATCGGTGGCGGAACTGCGGCATCGTTTCTGGATGCAACTTGCATCGAGCCGGATGAACTCGGAGTCACGCGTCAGGATGTGTATTGCAAGTGTCTGCCGTCCGGGTTGGTGGGCCTGCGTGTGGCGCTGCTGGCCGACTTTCATTTCCGGCCCGGGCAGGATGACGGATTGTTGGAGAAAGTGGTCGATCGGGTTTGCCGTGAGAAACCGGATTTGATCGCGCTGGCAGGGGATTACATCAACCATGACCAGGAAGTGCTCAGGCCGCTGTTAGATGGCCTGCGGAAACTGAACGCCGCCCACGGCGTCTTTGCGGTGATGGGAAACCACGACGGTTGGGCTGGTGACCGGGCGACGGTCCGGCATCATTTCGAAAAAGCGGGCATTTCGTTTCTGATCAACCAACACAGCCTCGTTTCCATCAATGGCCAGACTTTGGCGGTGGCCGGAACGGATTTCGTCTGGTTGGGGAAACCCGACCCTGCGCGCATGCTCAAGGGAGTGGCCGCGGGCACGCCGGTTCTCGCCCTGGTCCACGAACCGGACTATTTTGATGTGATGACCTATGGTCGGGACATCATGCTCCAGCTTTCCGGGCACTCCCACGGTGGTCAATGCAGGGTGCCGTATCTGGGGATCACTCCATACACGCCTAAATATGGCAGGAACTACGTCTATGGAAGTTTCAGCCACGGCGATTCCAATCTGTTCGTGACCCGAGGCGTGGGCACGACAAGTCTGCGAGTGCGCTTTTCCTGCCCGCCCGAGCTTGCGATCCTGACTTTGCGGCAAAAGAACGAAGCTTTGGTGGTTTGAGCCCGTTTTTGTTGTTGCAAACCAGTCTCAATTGGCGATGTTCCTCGCAGATGCCACACGCGCTTGCAGCCGATCTGGAAATCGACAGTGCCATGACCCTCAACCAGGTGGGGGTGGGTTGTGACGTGAGAATCCGTGTGTTGAGCGGACCGGGCTGTGACCGCCTGCGCGATCTTGGGTTCTGCGAGCAACTGCAGGTTCGCAAGCTTTCGGGTGGCCGGAACCTGATCTGTTCGGTCTGCGGCACCCGCATGGCCATCAGCCGTGAATTGGCCGAGCAGGTGTTCGTTGCTCCGGTGGGTTGATCCGCCGCACCGGCCATGCAAGCAGCGCCCGAATCCCCACCGACGATCGCCCTGATCGGCAACCCGAACTCCGGGAAAACCACGCTTTTCAACGCGCTGACCGGCGCAAACCAGCACGTCGGAAACTACGCCGGGGTGACGGTGGAGGTGAAAACCGGCGAAACCTACACTCCGCATGGCCGCAAGCTGCGCGTTCTCGATCTGCCCGGATGCTATTCGCTGCGGGCGGATTCGCCGGATGAAAAAGTCGCGCTGGACGCCTTGAAAGGTGAGCTTCCCGGCTGCGACAAACCGGATCTCGTGGTCTGCGTTCTGGATTCCTCCAGCCTCGAACGACATCTCCAACTGGCGCTTCAGGTCATCGAACTCGGTCTGCCCTGCGTGTTTGCCCTCAACATGGTGGACGTCGCTGAAAAGGCCGGTCTGCGACTCGATCCGGTGAAGCTCTCCGAGGAAATCGGCGTGCCCGTGGTGCCCATGCAGGCGAACGCGAAACGCGGCATCGTGGAATTGAAACAGGCGCTGCGTTTCCCCTTACCCCACGCGGCCGAGGCAACCTGGATCTCGGGCTCCGATGATCCGGAGTCCTCAAGGCGGGCGTTCATCATGCGGCTCATCGATCTGGCGGCCCGCCGCCCGGACGCGCACCAGCAGACGCTATCCGACCGCATTGACTCGGTGTTGCTTCATCCGGTTCTCGGCTGGATCTCCATGGCCTTGATCTTCTTCACCGTGTTCTGGGCGATTTTCTCGTTCGCACAGATCCCGATGGGCTGGATCGAGGACGTTCAAACGGCTCTCGGAAACCGGGTGACATCCACGATGGCGGATGGAGATCTGCGCTCGCTACTGGTCGATGGCGTCATCGCCGGGGTCGGAGGCGTGGTGAAGTTCGTGCCGCAGATCATCCTGCTCTTCCTGTTCATCGGATTGTTAGAAAGCTCCGGCTACATGTCGCGCGCCGCCTATCTGATGGACGGCATCATGGCGAAAGCCGGCCTCAGCGGAAAATCCTTCCTGCCGCTTTTCAGCTCGTATGCGTGCGCGATTCCCGGCGTCATGGCCACCCGCACCATCGGTTCTCCGAAAGAACGGCTCGTGACGATCTTCGTCGCTCCATGGATGAGCTGTTCGGCGCGGCTGCCGGTTTATTTCCTCATCGTGCCGATGCTGCTGCATGAAAAGGAAGGCACCTGGAAACAGGCGTTGGTGCTGTTTTCCATTTATTCGCTCGGCACGCTCACCGCGTTTGTCGTCGCCCGCGTGTTGCGAGGCCGCCTTGGCGAGGACGTCACTCCCGGCCATTTCATGCTGGAGCTCCCGCCCTACCGGAAGCCGCAGTGGAATTACATCCTGCGGCACGTGGCGGAGAGAGCGTGGTCGTTTGTGAGAAAGGCAGGAACACTCATCCTTGGCCTCTCCATCCTGCTCTGGGCCTTGGGCAACTATCCGAAGTCCGGTGATCCGGGCGTGGACCCGCTGTCATACAGCGCCATGGGCCGCATCGGCGCGGTGATCGAGCCGGTGGTGAAACCGCTTGGCTTCGATGGCCGGATCGGCACCGCCGTGCTGACGTCTTTCGCCGCGCGCGAGGTTTTCAACGCCTCGCTTGCCGTGATTTTTAGGGTCGAAAAGGCTGATAGCGACGAGGAAACCCGCAGCCGGACGCGTGACCGGATTTCAGCCGCGAAATGGCCGGATGGCAGGCCGCTCTTCACGCCGCTCACACTGGTTTCCATCCTCGTCTTCTTCATCTACGCCCTCCAGTGCCTGCCCACTTCCGCGGTTGTCGCGCGAGAAGCGGGTTCGTGGAAATGGGCGTTCGGGCAGTTCTTCTTCATGGGCGGCTTCGCCTATATCGCGTCACTAATCGTCTATCAGGCGGGAAAACTGTTTGGTTTCTGAGAATCCCGGGTTTGATTCACCGCAGCGAACGCAAAGAGCGCAAAGATCAAATAAGTCGGATTCCGGCAACCTTTCTTTGCGCTCTCTGTGCCTTTTGCGGTTTCAAATGATGACTCACATGGACTGGCAAAGCTACATCGCCATCGGCATCGTCACGATCACCCTGCTGATCTTTATCGTGCGTCTCGTCAGGCCGAAAAAACGCGGCGGCTGCGGCCACGACTGCGGCTGCGGGAAAAAGCCGTTGAAGTGATACTGCGATAGATCAAGTCACGGGCACTTGCGCCACCTGATGCAGGCGGACCGGGCCTAACAATCCGGACGGACTCAGCTTGTCACCTTTTTTATACAATCGCCACGAGGTGAAGCTGAAACGTCCGGTGGGGCTTGGCTGTTCCTTCTGCACCCAGTCCGGCCATGATTTGAGAGTGCCGTCCGGTTTGCGGTCGCTGTCCTCCGGCAGGTTCTCGTCGCCAATCTGGCGGTTGATCCACAGGTTGACGACTTTCAGCTCCAGCCGGTTTTCTCCCTTTTGGATCGCTGATGTTACATCGATCCGGTAGGGTGGTTTCCAGGCGATGCCAAGGTTCTTGCCGTTGAGAGTCAGCTCCGCCATGACTTCGACCTTGCCGAGATCGAGCATCCAACGGCTGTTAGAGTCTCCGGTTGAAACGACGTTGAAAGTGGTCTGATAGACCGCGGTGCCCGAATAATGGCGGATGCCGTCTTCGGGACGTTGCGACCAATCCTCCAGCTTGGAGAACCGGACATCGCCCGGCCCGCCTGCAGCGGGATCGAAGCGGACCTGCCATGGACCGGCAATTTCCACCGGTTCGTCCAGCGCGGCGATATTCACTGTCCGGGTTTTTCCGCTCGCGCACAGCAGATCGTAACGACCCATCTGCCAGGCGGACAGCATGGCGCCAGTGGAGTCACCACGGAGTTCGGCGAGAGGTTTTGTTAGGGCGGACGAGCCGATCGTGATCGATTCCGTATCCTTGCCGGCAGCGGTTTGGGGCTTGCCGTTGATCGTGTATTCGACCTTCATGGTTTTCTCCACTTTGTAGGCTGGATCATCGCCTTGGGCCATCCGAGCGACGGGGACCTCGTGCTCGCCCGCATCGACGATGTCCTGCAGCTTGCGCGTGACGTCACGGGTGCGTTTCGCGTCACCGGGAACCCCATACGTCGCCCGGGTGATCCGGATGTCGGATTTCTGTGGTTCCATCGACCAAACCAACTCGCCCTCATGGCGCAGTGCGACGACCGGATCGATGCCAGCCGATGGTTTGCGGAATACCAAGAACACCGATCCGCTGGGTTCCAGGTGCAAAGGCACGCTTGTCACGCCGTCATGCTCCTGAAACGAAACCGAGTTTTCCATGCGCCCGCTGTCCGGCCGCCAAAGTTCCGGTTGTTTGCCCGTGACACGGAAACTAGCGATTGCATCGACATCGACTTGTTTCGGATTGGCGACGAAATAGACCTCCGAATCACCGATGCGGCGGTGGATGTGACGGAGGATCGGAGATGCGGAGAAATCGGGTGGCACGCCTTTGGACGCGAGAAGTTTCTGAGCGGTGCCTCCGGTGAGGATTTTTCCTGACGACCACAGGTCCGCCGCCAGCTTGCGGACTTTTTCATCACCCGCTCCCATGTCCGATAGTCCCGGTGCCTTGTGCGGTGGTTTTGCCGGGCCGACGATCATCGCACCCGCTTCGGCGAATTGGCGGATTTTCTCTAACAACTCCGGAGTCATGGTTTCCACATCGGGAAGAACGAGCGTGCGGTAGCTCATGCCGTCGGGCAGGACGATCCTGCCGTCCTTCACGCTCATGCGGGTGAGCACGACCTCCGGCGAACATCCGTCGAAATCATAGCCACCCCGGACATGCGGTGCGATCTCGGCCTCCGGCGGCGCGGCGAATCTGCGTGGCGCTCCTTCCGGGGCGAGGTAGGCGATGTCCGCCACGAACATACCCTGTTGGAGCAGGTTCTGGCAGCGTGTGAGATACTGGTGCCAAGCCTTCGACTGTTCCCACCAAGTCTGCGTGCGTTCATAGTGGAGTCCCCACGGGCCCATGCTCATGCCGGGAGCCGCCTTGATCCATGGCTGCGCGGCATAGCGGTGGAAGACGAATCGGTTGACGCCCTCGCAGAACGCCCAGTCGCCCAGGTCCTTGATGTTCGCCGGATGGCCCAGCCACTTTTCCGAATTGTTCGCGGTGAACGCCTCCGCGCCGAGGATACGCTTGCCATAGGTGTGGGCGGCCGAAGCCATTTCGGTGCAACTGTAGGTCGACTGGTAGCGCGGCCAGGACCAGAACTCGCCCATCGGTTCGTCCGCTCGACCGGCGTAGGCCATGTCGTCCGCCGGTTCGGCATCATAGGCTTCGATGGACAGGCGGATGCCGTTCTGTTTCGCCAGTTCGCGGAAGGTGCCCGCGTAGTTTTCGATCGTCAGATCGGAAACGGTTTTTCGCAGATCCCACAGGAAACGTTCGGTGATTTCAGTGTCGCCGATGATGCGTCCGGATAACGCGGGCAGGAAGGGCAGGATGTCATAGCCGCGGCGTTTGCGGAACTCCTCGCGCATGAGCGGCGTCCAGTTCTGTGAGCCGACCTCCCAACTGTCGATGTGGGTGCTGACCAGGGTTTTGTTCGTGCCTGTCAGCTCCTTGTTCCGCTCGATGATTTTGCCCATCAGGTTGTCGAAATGCAGTTTGGCCGCCTCCTTGCTGAACTTGTCGCATTCGAGTCCGCGTCCGGTCAGTGGGGCGGGGTGGTTGTCCTTGCCGGTAGTGGTGTGTCCGAAGCGCATCACCAGCCACTTGCCTGACGTGGGTTTCCACTTGAGCCTGCCATCCCCGTCCATGTGGGAGCTGATGTCGATGATGCTGGCGCGGGGAATGACCGCCTCTGGCGGTGCTTCCTTGAAATCCGCCGCCAACGGTGGGAATTGTTGGGTCTTGAATGACGCCTTGCCCGCAATTTCCGGAATGCGGACGTCCGCCTCCGGAGCCGGCATGGCGAGCACCGCGATGTCCTGATAGAAATCCTTCACCGCTTCCGGCCGCGGCAATGTCACGTCCGCCGACGTCGGCTCCACCCGCATCTCGCTCCACACCACTTTCTGCATCGACATCTCCGGAGTGATCCACGGGCCCCCGCTGCCACACCAACCGGCGTCGTTGTTCATGTTGATCTCGATGCCAAGCCGCTTCGCTTCACGGCAAGCGTGGTCGAACATCTCCATCCACATCGGCCCGGCGAAATCCGCTGCGCCAACAGGTGCGCCTTGGTCCGTCTCCATATAGAGCGCTCCGCCGATCCCGACGCGAGCCATCGCTTCCAGGTCCGCGGTGATGCCCTGCTTGGTGAGGTTGCCGCTCAGCGGAAACCAATAGACCCATGGCCGCGCCGCTGGTGGGGGTGACGCGAAACCATCCTGCAAGGCATCGGCCATGACCGGAGATGCCAGAACCGCAAACATGAACGCTTCAACCAGCTTTCGTTTCATACTCGGTGAGTGTGGGTTTGAATGGATGACCGAACACGCCAGTCACCCGGAACGGGCAACACGGATCAATCCGGGAAACCACGAGCGAATGGCTTTCGCTTAAATACCTGCCCCGCAAAGGAGTTCTGTCATCCCTTCGTATGAGAAAATGAACAGCGAGTTGGTGGCAAAGCCACCGGCCTTGCAGCAGGAGGGGATCAATCCTCCTCGAACTTGCGGCCTATCAGGTCGCCTATCGCAGCCATGGCCGCGTCGGCGTCCGGGCCATCCGCGCTCACGGTGATCACCGATCCATGGCCGGCGGCCAGCATCATCAGGCCCATGATGCTCTTGCCATCGACTTCCTCGCCGTCCTTCTCAACGAACACGTCCGCCTGGAAACGATTCGCCGTTTTGACGAATTGGGCGGCCGGTCTGGCATGGATGCCGAGTTTGTTGAGGATGGTGAATTCTTTTTTTACCATAGAGGATTGGCTGGAGCCGCGCGTAGCCTAGAAACTCCCCCGTGCATCTCCAAGGTAAAAGTTCCGCCCCGGGACAGGAAATGCATGGGCGGTCGGGACGACTCCGGCACCGAAGGTAAGATGCTCTCCAGTCTTGCCGAAGCAGCCGGAAATTGCTATCAGATCGGCATGTTCGGGAAAATCATCCTTGTGTTGGTCAGTTGCCTGGCTCCAGCCGTTCAGGCGGCCGAGCCTGTGATGCTCTTCAACGGCAAGGATTTCGCGGGTTGGACCTTTGACGTGTTGGACCCGAAGGTGAAACCGGAGGCAGTATGGTCCGTTTCCGAAGGCATCATCGTCTGCAAGGGCAGACCTCCCTCGGTGATGCGGACGGTGAAGGATTATTCGAACTACGAACTCAAGGTCGAATGGCGCTGGGCACCGGGTGACAAACCCGGCAACAGCGGCATCCTCGTCCATGCCTCGACGCCCCGCGAAATGTTCGCCTGGCCAAAATCCATCGAAGTCCAGCTTGCCGATGGCAAGGCTGGTGATTTCTGGATGATCGGTGAAAAACTCTCCGTCGCGGGATCCATACCGCAAGGCCGCCGCTGGATGAAACTCACGGAAAGTGCGGAAAAACCGCCTGGAGAGTGGAACAGCGTCCGCATCCGCTGCCAGGCGGACAAGCTATCCGTGTGGGTCAATGGAACGCTGATGAACCAAGGCACCGGTCTCAGCACCACACACGGCGCTATCTGCCTGCAGAGCGAGAACCGTGAAATCCACTTCCGCAAGGTGGAACTCACGCCCATCAAGTAGGCCGCCGGGATTGTTTCCCGGGCGGATAGGCGGACTCAATCAGAGGATATGCGGAGCGATTTGGCCTTCCGCGTTCCATGGTGTAAGGGAGAAGTGGTCTAACCCCGGACGATCATGAAAAATTCTGACAAACCCTGTATGGGAATGAATCCGCGGATGTCGAGTTGCCATACGCGTGTTCAACGATTTTCAACGAATCCAGGCACAAGGCGCGGTTTTTGTGCGTTTTTCTGTTTCGCTGTCCTGGCGTTTTCCTGCCTTTCCACCGTCGCCGCTGACTATTCGAAATGGCTGAAAAACATATCTGCGGCGGGTGATCCAGGCGCGACCTATATTCACGATAATGTAAAGATAGCGGTTTCAGGCAATTATGTTCATCTGGCCTGGCATGCGACAAAGAGCGATTGGAGCGGTAACGCCCTGTTTTACACGCGCTCATCGAATGGCGGCGCGACTTTCGATGTGCCAAGAATACTCGCGACCGACAGCTCGTCTGATTTTTACAAAGTGACCTTCGCACCCGGGTTCAACAACCTCGCGGCCGATGGGCCATACGTCCACATTGTTTACATGGTGGGGTGGCCCACCAAGCTTCAATACCTTCGCTCCGCTGACAATGGTGCGAGCTTCGAGGCCGCCAACACGCTTTCGAGTGGATACTATGGCTACAACGCCCATTTAGCGTCGGGAAACGGACGGTTGGCGATCGCATGGTCCGCCAACGGCGACGACTCACCTAATCCAAGGGTGATCAATTGTTCCTATTCCACGGATCATGGAGCCACGTTCCATACGACCCTGTTGATCTCCGCAAACGGCAGTCCTTACCGTTACAACGTGGTGGATGCCGTGCGTTCGGGCAACTATCTTTATGTGCTCGCGCAAACCCAGGATGAGAACTGGTTTTCCACACAGTCCCGCCTGCATCTATGGTCATCTTGGGATGGCGGCGCCACGTTCAAGACACCTGTCAAAGTGACCATTCCGATGGACGGTGGAGGCGACTATTCGACAACCACACAGGATGTTCATTATTCGCCGAATCTTTTTGCGAACGGGCTCACCGTGAACATCACGTGGCTGAACATCGACAACCCGGGCAGCTTTGATGGCTGGATCGCCCCGACCTTGCGGACAAGACGTTCCACCGATGGCGGCCTGACCCTGCAGGATCCGGTCACTCTCCACACCTTCCCGGAAGGATATCAAAGTGGCTCCCATGCGGGCCAGGAAACCATCACTGGCAGCGGCAGCAACCTCTACATCACCGATGTGTTGGGGGATGCACCGGCGGGAACCTACATGTGGCGTTCCACTGATGCCGGAGCCACCTGGAAGCCCGCCCAACGCCTGTCCACCGGCGGATGGTGGCCGCTCACCAAAGTGGATCCCTCGGATTCCAGGAAAATCCACATGGTCAATTCCTCATACTTCCAATCGACCAACTCCGGAATCTCGTTTGATGGCGGCGTCAACCCGCACACGATGGTTGCGAACTGGGACGCCCCCCAGATGACAGTCGATGACGGCGGCATGTTGCACTATGCCGCTCAATCGGGTGGGGCATACAGCAATGAGATCTTCTACCGCCGCATCGCTCCACCAGCCGCTCCGGGAACCACCGACAAGGTGCTTTCCTGCGCGAGCGATTCTTCGGGCACCCGTTGCGACAACATGCAGGTGGCTGCCAGCCCGGATCTGAATTTCACCAACGCCATGACTCTGGAGTTCTGGGCGAGGCGTGACAGCGACGACACCAACACCGGCTACTTCGAGCCCATCGTCGGCAAAAAACGCCTGTCGGGTGCCGGTTCCTACGAGCTTGGCGCATGGGACGGATCTCAGGTTTTCGCCCGCTTGGTGACGGACAAGGCTTCGGATTCCTATTATGGGATCTGGGTGGGCAGCGGGGTTTCAATGAGCAAGGGTGTCTGGTATCATGTCGCGCTGACCTATGATGCCAAACTCACGACGAACAACGTCAAGCTCTTCGTGAACGGCGCGCTCTGCGGCAAGGCCGATCTGCAAGGGGCGATCCTCACTGATCTGATGGATTCCCCTCTCCAGATCGGAAATAACAACAACAATCCTGGAGCATTCTCCATCGACGAGCTCCGTTTTTGGAAACGTGCGCTCTCCCAAGATGAAATCACTACGGATATGGAGAAACCGCTCGCTGGTGGCGAAAACGGGCTCGTCGCATACTATAACTTCAACGGCACCACGAAGGACATCACCGGCCGTGGTAACGACGGCATCCTCATGTATCAGGAAAGATATGCCACGCCGGGAGCCCTTCTGCGGGCCAAACCCGAGATCACCATTCAACAACCGCAGGGAACCAATCTGGTGGACGGACTCGCCACGCGGAGTTTCGGTTCGGTGACCGTTGGCAAGAGTGGCACCACCATGAGTTTCACCGTCAAAAACACGGGAACCAGATTGCTTGCCGGTCTGGCCGTTACAAAGAGCGGTGCCAATCAGAGCAACTTCATCGTCACCGCGCCGGCGAAGACCTCGCTTGCACCGGGAGCCGCCACCACCTTCAAGGTGACCTTCAAGCCCAACGCCGCAGGCAAACGCGCCGCAGTCATCCATGTCCAGAGCAATGACGCGGATGAGAACCCGTTCGACATCAAGCTCACTGGCACCGGCGTTCTCTGAGACGCCCGTTCGGGAAGACTTTTCCCGGGTTGTGAAAATTCGCGTTGATTCCCGCCCCCATCGCCCGTGAGAGTCGCCGCGCCATGCTCGATATCCGCGTCATCCGCGAAAACCCCGCCGCCGTTCAAGACCGCCTCAAAAACCGGGGCGGTGACCATTGGAAGCTCATTGACGACGTCCTTGCCTGCGACGAATCCCGCCGCAAAGCCGAGACCGACAAGCAGCAGCTCCAGAACCAGCGCAAGACGATCTCCAAACAGATCGGCATGCTCAAGGCCAGGGGCGAGGACACCTCCGCCATCGAGGCCGAGGTCCGTGGTATCAACGAGCAGATCGCCGCACTGGATGCCGAGTCCGAGACCGCCGCCGCACGCCAGCACGAGCTGCTTTTCAACATCCCGAATCTTCCCCACGACGCCTGCCCGATCGGATCGGATGAAACGGCCAACCCCGTCGTCCGCGAGTGGGGGACCCAGCCGCCACTGGTCGAGCCCAAGGATCACGTCGAGCTCGCCCTCAATCATGGGCTGATCAATTGGGACGATGGCATCCGCACCGCCGGCGCCGGCTTCGTCGTCTATCGCGGGAAAGGTGCCAGGCTTGAACGCGCGCTCATCAACTTACTGTTGGATACGCAATGCGCCAACGGCTACGAGGAGGTCAACGTTCCGCACCTCGTGAAACGCGAGTGCATGGAAGGCACCGGCCAGCTCCCGAAATTCGAGGACGACATGTATGGCACCGACGCCGATGAAAACGGCGTCAACAGCCTCTTCCTCGCGCCCACCGCCGAGGTGCCCGTAACCAACCTCTATCGGGACACACTTCTAACTGAATCCGAACTGCCGGTGAGAATGTGCGCCCACACCCCGTGTTTCCGCCGCGAGGCGGGTTCCGCCGGGCGCGACAACAAGGGCATCATCCGCATGCACCAGTTCGACAAGGTGGAACTCGTCCAGATCGTCCACCCGGACGAGGGTCTCGAGGTGTTGGAACAACTCACCGCCCATGCCGAGTCCATCCTCCAGAAGCTCGGTCTCCACTACCGGACCATCGAGCTGTGCACCGGAGATCTCGGGGCGAATGCCGCAAAGACCTACGACATCGAGGTCTGGGCCCCCGGCCACGGGAAATATCTCGAAGTTTCGAGTTGCTCGTGGTTCAGCGACTTCCAGGCCCGCCGCATGAAACTCCGCTTCAAGGACGCTGAGGGCAAGAACCGCTTCCCGCATACCCTCAACGGCTCCGGCACCGCATTGCCACGACTTTATGTCGCGTTGTTAGAGCAATATCAGCAACCCGACGGCTCCATCAGAATTCCGGATGCCCT
>CANBTO010000066.1 GCA_947372405.1 Verrucomicrobiaceae bacterium | reverse complement strand
CGCGAACACCTACAGCGGCGCGACGACGAGCACCTTCGGCGTGATCAAACTGGGCAACAACCTCGCCCTGCAAAACAGCGCTATCGCCACAGCGGGTACAGGCACTTACACGCTGAACGCCGGTATCACCACCCCGACCCTCGGGGGCTTGAACGGTAGCAAGAACCTGCTTACCACCGTCATCAACACTGCTGGTTACAACCTGATGACCGCCCTGACGCTAAATCCCGGCACCGGTGCCACGAATACCTATTCCGGTGTCATCGCGAACAGCACGGCGGGCTTATCCCTCACCAAGACCGGCCTCGGCACCCAGACCCTCGCCAACACCAACACTTACGCCGGCGGCACCAATGTGAACGCTGGCACCCTGTTGCTGAGCGGAGCCTTCAATATGCCCACCACTGGCACCCTGACCGTGAATGCCGGCGGCAATTTCAGCCTTGCCGATGGCACGGTGCGCAACACGAGCGCCGCCGCCTTGAACTTGGCCAATGGCGCGAGCTTGACCTTCGACTGGAGCAGCGCGGGGACTGTGGACAAGCTCACCTCGACGGCTGCGGCGACCACGACGGGCAATGTCGCAATCTTCATCAATCCCGTCGGCGGCACACCGACCGGCACGGGGCTCACCCTGCTCAGCGCCGGTTCAGGCCTTCAGACGGCAGGCGGCACCAAGTATTTGCTACTCAACAACAATAACTTCAGCGCCGCTCTCACCCAGAGCGACACTGCTGTGACCATCGGCAACTATGCCGCCTTCACTGCAAACCTGCTTTTCTGGCAGGGCAACAAGGTTTTAGGCACCAGCACCGCCGGAGTGGACAACGCGCTTAATCTCTCCAATGGCACGGCCAGCAACTGGTCCACCGCCGTGGGCGCTTACACCGCCACCGGGGTCGTCCCCGGCTCCACGGCGGACGTGATTTTCTCCACCACCGACACTCCCACCATGCAGAGCACGGTGCTGGCGGCCGACATGACCGTGCAGAGTGTCACCTTCAATGACGGCTCCCCCGTCACCATCGCCGGCAGCAACACCCTCGCCCTCACGAGCGGCGTCCCCACCGCAGGCACCGGCACAGCGGGAGGCGGCAGCGCCATTACCGTTACCTCCTCGGCCACCGGGGCCAACACGATCAGCGCGAGAGTCGCTCTCGGCGCGAGTCAGACATGGAACATCGCCAGCCCCAGCAGTCTCACCGTCAGCGGCTCCGTCTCCGGTGCTTTTGGCCTGACCAAGGCCGATGCCGGCACCCTGACCCTCTCCGGCGCGAACACCTACACCGGCGCGACAGGCATCAGCGCTGGCACGCTCAGCCTATCGGGTTCCCTGACGGGCGGCGGGGCGATTTCCACCACCGGCTCCGGCATTCTCAATGAAAGCGCAGCGGGCGTCATCAGTGGCACTTCAACGTTTGCCCAGGGCAGCTCCGGCACCAGCATCCTCGATGGGCCGAACACTCACACGGGCGGCACTACGATCAGCACCGGCACTTTGCAGGCAACGGTAAACGCCACCCAAAACGCTCTCGGCACCGGTGCTGTCTCCATCGCAGGAGGCTCGACCCTCTTGCTCAATGACACCCAGCTCACCAATACAGCTCCTGCTATCGCCAATGTCTTCACAGGCACCGGGTTGTTGAAGCTCCAGTTTGCCGCGAACATCACCGCCAGAAACACGACCATGGCCAAAGTCACAGGCTTCACCGGCACGATCCGGCTTTCCAGCCTCGGAACGACGGGTGACAAATGGTCTCCGGGTGCCTTGGGGACCGTCAATGCCGCGTTGATCATTGACAGCGGAAATACATACTTTTGTTCTACAGGAGCCAGCACATTTTCGAATGGCATCACCGTTTCCGGCACAGGCAACAGCGAAGGCCGCGGCGCGCTCCGGCTGACTCAAAGTTTGGGGGGGAACATCACTCTGGCCGACAGCGCCACCATCGGCTTTGAAGGTGGCACGCTGCATGGAAACATCACTAGCGGAGCTGTTGGCACCCAAACGCTAACCTTGGGCGCCACGGGTTCAACTACCGGCACCCTGAGCGGGATCATTGGCGGCGGCACTGGGACCATCGAAGTGACCAAGGGTGGGATAACCACGAGCACGGTCACTCTTTCCAACATCAATACCTATGCCGGCGCGACGAATGTCAATGCGGGCACGCTTGCCATCAGCGGCAGCGGCACGCTGGGCACGGGATCGGCCCTGACATTGGGCGGCGGTCAGTTGGATCTGGGGGCAACCACCGGCGTAACGGTGGCTGCGGTTTCCATCACCGCCCCGTCGTCCAGTGGTGACACCATCAGGAACGGAAGCCTCACCGGCACTTCCTATGCCGCCAGCAACACGACCGGCAACGCGATTGTCTCCGCCAGTCTGCTAGCCAATGGCGCGGCGGGATTCGCCATGTCCGGTGCAGGCGGGACAGTCACCCTCTCCGGCACCAACACCTACACCGGCGGCACCACGGTATCTAACGGCACGCTCGCCTTCTCCGGATTCACCTCGCAACCATCCACAGGCACCCTGGCCATCAGCGGCGGGGCGATCGCCAATCTGTCCAGCTTGGGCGCGGCGATTGCCACCACTCCCACCGTTGGCGTAACTGGAGCCGGCTCGTTGAACGTGATTCTCAGCGGAGGATCAGGAAAGTCCAATACCTGTAATTATGATCTGAGCGGATTCACCGGCATCATGGACATCAGCGGCTCCGGCAGACTCCTCATGCAATCGCCCTTCGTCAGCCCGGCGGCGGGAGCCAAGATCATCGTGGGAAACGGCTCTACGGCGTATCTAGGCTATGTGGGCACTACGACTTTGGCTTGCACGGTTCAACTCAACGGCACCACGGATGACGGCGAGAATCTGGGACAACTGCGCGTGGAAAATAATGCCCAGCAGAATGGCCCGGTGATCCTCAACGCGAACTCCACGATTGGAAGCAATGGCGGCATAGGCTACGTCGGCGGGGTGATTAGCGATGGAGCTTTGGGCTTCGGTTTCACCAAACAGGGCTCCGGCACGCTGGCACTTACCAATTCGAACACCTACACCGGCGCGACGACCCTCTCCGCTGGCACGCTCAGCGTGGGAGCGACCGCCAACCTCGGCACCGCCGCAGCCAATCTCGTTTTCGACGGCGGCACGCTCCAGATCACGGGAACGGCACTGACAAGCATCTCCGGCATCGGTCACACGGTTTCCTTCAACGCTGGCAAGACAGTAGGCCTGGACATCGACAACGCTGCGAACATCTTCACCGTGGATCAGGTACTCAATCAGACCTCCGGCGGCTTCAGCAAGCTTGGGGCAGGCACGGCGATCCTGAACCAGATCAACACCTACAGCGGCGCGACCTCGATCACCGCCGGCACCTTGAAGGCCAATTCGACCGACGCCCTGGGTGACAGCAGCGCCACCAACACCCTGGTCATCAATGGCAGCACCCTGCAAGCCGGCGCAGCCATCACCTCAGTTACCTCGCGAGGCGCGACCTTCACGAACATCGGCACCATTGACACCAACAGCTTTGACGTGAGCATTGCCGGTAACATCGGCGGCACCGGCACGCTATACAAGACCGGTGCCGGCACCCTGACGCTCAGCGGCACCAACAGCTTTACCCACACTCCCGCATACGCGGAAGTCCAGGCGGGGACACTGTTAGCCACCAAGTTCGTATCCTTGCCTGACGTTGTCGGCGACAATTGGTATGCGCAACCCGCCGCCACCCTCGCCGTCCGCGCTGACGATGCGGGCTCCAATGGCGAATGGACCAGTGCCAACCTCGACGTGCTTCTGGGCGATAGCGGAAATATCGATGCCTTCACCGCCGGGTCATTTCTTGGCGTCGAGGTGATCGGAGCCAATACCTTCACCTATGCCAACGACATCGCCGGCACATCCTATACCCCTGTCGCCAACACCGCCAAGGGCTTGGTGAAACTGGGCACGGGCACCCTGTCCCTGACTGGCACCAACACCTATACCGGCGCAACCACGGTTTCTGCCGGAACGCTGTCGCTCGCCGGTGGTAGTCAAAAATCGCCGGTCACCGTGAGCAGCGGAGCATCTCTTCAATTCACCCTAGGCGCTTCCGTCACTTCCACCAGCACAGTGAGCTTCAGCGCTGGTTCCAAAGTAAAGATTGTTGGAACTCCTGCTCCCGCAACGAGCTACACGCTGATGACCGCATCATCCTTTGCGGGAATCACCCCGGTGCTGGATACTCCGATCACCGGTTTCCAACTGCAAGTGGACGGTGGTAACACCCTCAAACTAGTGCCGGTTGCCGGCGGATACGCCAGCTGGAAAGCCACCAACGCGCCGACCGGCACTCCCGGTGACGACTATGACGGCGATGGCGTGACCAACGCAGTCGAATATATCCTCGGCGGCACCAAGGACACCAACGATCTGTCCAAACTCCCCTCCATCGATGCCAGCGGCAGCAACCTGGTCTTCACCTTCAAGCGCGACCAAGCCTCCATCGATGGAACCACCACGGTGGCGATCCAGGTCGGCACCACCCTTGCCTCTTGGCCGGACAGCTACAGCGTGCCTGAAACAGTGCTCGCTAACAATCCCGGTGTGACCGTCGAAAAAGATACCCCGGCAGTCGGCACGGACACCGTCACACTCAGGGTGGTGAAAGCCCCGGACGCCGAGAAATTCGCCCGCCTCGTGGTGACGCCAGCGCCATAAGTGCTTCTGGTAAGGCCTGCATCATAGGCGCGGATCACAATTTCCCGGAGTTAATGGGTTTACTCCGGCGGAAGGCAAGGCCACCGGTGCGCACCGGTGGCCTCCAAATTTTTGAGTCATTCGAAAATAGTTATACAGCTATTACATTACTTATGATGTCCATTCGAATACTTCTACACGTCCTTCGAATTGCACGAGGTTATCCACCTCCAGTGCGCTGGGTAGGGTTGGTTGATGCAACCCATCGCGGCACCAGGAGAATCTGCGCTAATTGTAGACCAGATGTCGAACGTCAAAAGGGGAAAAATTATTTACCTTGTATGGTTATAGCTGTTAGCCCTTCCGCGACCAGTCGTGAAGAGCCAGTGTATCACGTCAGACCGCATCCCGACCTCCGGGATTCCAGCAGATCATCGAAATTCGAACAGAAATGAAAACAATCGCCAGTGCGACTCTGTTGGCAGGGGGGCTTCTCGTCACCATTCCATGCAATCCTCACTATCGAAACCACAAGACCAAAATCGAACCTTATGCAGTTAGAGTGTCCACATTGTGAAAGAGACCAGAGTTCCCGGGGCAGGCCATTTACCCAGAAGAGTTTGCAACACCACATTCGCAAGAGGCATCCGGAGGGTATGAATCAGGAGGCCAAGCCGGACAATGTATTAATCTGTGAAATCTGCGGCTGTTGGAAATCACGGCGGGGGACACCCTTCATGACCGAGGAGGAACTAAAACGCCACAAAAGCCTGGCGCATGGAAAATCACCCTCGGCATCCCGGAACAAGCCGGCGGAAGATCATGTCCCGACGGTGCAACCCAAGAGCAAGGTCCGACAAGCGCAGGCAGTGAGCAGCCCCGTCAAGTTCTGTCCTCAATGCGGTTGCAATGTGGAAGTGATCGCAGCCGCTCTCTCCTTTTTCGCATAATCATCACCACCAATCCATATGCCCCAACACACACCAGTTCATGCCCGCCGGGTGAATCTCCTCCACGGTGAGGATTTCCACTGCGCCATGCTTGCCAGTCTTGGATTTTCGTCGCGTCTGATTCAATCCCGCACCGGACTTACCCCCGGACAGATAGGCTATCGTCTACGGATGGGAGCCATCAAACGTCAGGACTATCGAAATGGCGACTCGCAGCTTGCAGACCGTATTCTCAGCCAGTCCCACCGGGTGGCGGTGACCGAGGTCCGGGCCCACATCAAGAACGTATTGTCGGCAGTTTAGCTCATCCGCCAACAACAACACCAAGACCAATTTGAATCCGCAGTCTGAACATTATTAAAGGCTTTCCGACCTTGGACAAATATCACTACACGCGACAAAAAAAATCATCTCTCCGGCGGATTCCGTAGACAGCCCCCAATTTCCCGCCTTCGGGCCTCCCATAGGCTTTATCAACGGCCGTCACCACAAAAGCAATTTCCTAGCACCAAAGATTATGCTGGTAAGCGAGTGAGGTGAGTTAATGGGGCAACGCACAGAGCAAAACCCAGGTATTGATGCGCGTTGGTGTGCCAGGTCGTCACCGGTCGTGGAATTTCCTGCCAAAGCTGTCATGTGACGCATTTGCGTCGTATGACAGATGCCGCGGAATCCTCAATCATTTTGCGCAGCGGACAGCGTGCCCAACCACTGAGCTGTCCTAAAATTCAGCCCCAACAACTGTTCTCATTTTGATGACCTATACCAAAATTAGAAATTTCATGCAACATGCATAATCAAACTTCGGTTCACAATGGAAGATCAAGGATTGCAGCGCCATATTCATTCATCGGATCTTATATCGTGAGGGTTTAGGGCGAGTTTGTAGAAATTGTAACATGAATAACCAAGCCACCCATGCCGCAAAAAAACCATGATCAACGCATCCGCCCCGACCCACTGCGGCATCAAAAATCTCCGCACCGAGGACTCCATCTCAGCCCAATTCATGGCCTTGGTGAGGGCGCATCTCGCCAACAACCACAAGCAACCCGGATTGATCCCCCCGAACTTGAGTTGATCGTAACACTCTGCGAGCACCACGGCAGGGCGCTGAGTAAAATGGCGAGTGAAAGCCACGACGACGAGACAAGCCAGCGGAAAATCTGGATCATGGATTGCGCGTCCATACCCGCTGGTGATTGGCTCCCGCTCAGAGCACGGCTCAGTTCGTTCATCCGCCTCTTCAGCCTGCCGCCACGTGCGCGCAACTCCCATCTCTTCAGCCAGGAAATCCGCAAGCCAGACCAAGAAGAATAGGGCGATGTAAAGGGCGCTTGAGTTGGAGGCTGCGGAGATGAAGATCGGCACCGCCACCGGCGATGCCGCCACCAAGGCGGTTGCAATTCTGTCCGAAGCAGCTGCCGCCCAGAGAGAATTGTCCGAAGCCGGGGCAAGGGACTTGATTGCGTTACGTCACAGCCTTACCTCGACGCTGGCAAACGCCGACGTGTTGGAAGAGATCGGCCGTCGGATCGTCGGGCATGAGTCCGCCGCCCTGCATGCCCTCCGCCCCTTAACTTGACGCTAATGGGCAATGGGTCTAGACAAACTTCATCGTCGGCCAGTCGGTCGAGGACCGGCATGCGGATTGAAGGGTGTTCGTAACAGCCGAGATCCTGATAACCGAGTTCGTCCGCGACGATGAGGATCACCTTCGGCTGGCGAGCCGCAGCGAGGTCCATGCGCACGCAACTAGCGGCGAGCAGGATGGGAACAATGCGGTGTGGTTTGGCGAACATCGGTTGCTGCTACAGAACTTTCGGTTCGATTCTTGCCGGATAACAATGCTGCATCGACTATCTGTGTCTGCGGAGAAAGCTCTATCAGGAGGATGGCGCGGCAGGATGGAACCCGCCGCGCCGCCTGAATCAAGTTAAGTCAACTCAGTTCAAGGTGTGTCGCTGACCTTGGCGCGGATGAATCCCTTGCCTCCCAGACCCTCGGATGCATCGAGGCGGAAGGTGAAGTAGGTCCAAGCGGTGGACGTGAGATCTGGCATCCCGGTGGCGACAGGCGCCGTCTTGCTGGAGGATACATACGAGACCGCACTTCCGGGGAAGGCGAGATCGATTGATCCCTGGATGGTGTAGTAGAGGCCATCGACTGCAACGCTGTTGGTCTGATCCAGTCCGGAGGTGCCGAAAATCGCTCCATCGCGCACGGCGACGATGTAAATCAGTTCGTCTGAGGCTGGAGCAATGGTGTTCTGCAACAGACTTGCGTGGAGGCCGTTGTTAGTTCCGCTGAGTGGATCACCATTGAAGGCAAACTCGGCCAGGTTGTTGACTCCATCGCCATCCGGATCCGCATCCTTGGCGCTGGAGTGGGCGGCATCGCTGTCGTTCAGACCCTTGGCCAGAGCCCATGGCGCGTATGGATCGGAGTTGATCACTTTGATCGTTCCGTCGGTCGCGAAGGTCGTTGTGTCCCATGCCAGACCGGCGGTCAGCGTGGCAGCAGTGAAGTCGAAGGTCGGCGAGCCTCCAATCGCGCCGGAGCCGGAATCCGCGAGATCAAAGGTATTGCCAGCCACTGGCGTGTAACCGGAGAGGGTTACCGTGATGGTTCCGTTCGCCGTCACCGCCCCTGCTGCGACTACCTTGTCATTGGTGGATGCTCCGGTGATGGACACCAGGTAATTGGAAGTCCCTTGCAAATTCAACGTCGAGCCAAAGTTCAGCGTGCTCACACTGCTGTTACCGGGAGAAAGGATGCCGGTCGTCGCAATGGTGGCAGCACCGGTGACCGTGCCGTTGCCAGCGAGGGTCGCGAAGGTTCCGACACTGACCGTTCCAGCGATCGAACCAGTGAGCAGCAGGGTTCCGGCGTTGACCGCGGTGGTGCCGTTATAGGTGTTGGCTCCACCCAGCACCCAGGTGCCGGAGTCGGCTTTGATGAGGTTCAAGGTTGTGATGGTGCCGTTGGTGATCTTGCCGCCGAAGGTGCTGACGCCGGTGCCGCCCAGCGTCAAAGTCCTGGTGCCGGTGGCGGTCGACAACAGGTCGGTATTGATCGTGAAGGCGTATGAGCTGTTGTTCTTGATAGTCGGAGTCTGGGTTGCACCCGTCCCGGTCAGCTCGAACCGCCGGTTGTCCAGCGTTACGGCTGCAGTCGCACCGGAACCGTAGGTGAAATTGTGGGGGACCGTGGCGCTGCCCGATCCTAACGTGATATCTCCGGAACCGAGGGAAGTGGCGTCCGCCAGACTGTTCACGGTGAGATTTCCGCTTTGTGCCGTCACCGCGAAGCGGATCGGGCCCGTGAAGGTGTTGGCGGTGCTGTTCAAGTTGAGATTGGTCGCGCCGCCTCCTAACTGGGAAAGAGCGATGCCGCCGCCGCCCGTTACCGCGCCGCTGGTGGTGTAGGTCCCGGTGTTGGTCCCGATGGAGAGCACGCCGCTGGTGAGCGTGATTCCAGCCGTGAGCGAAGCTGTTGGCATGTTGCAAATGGTGTCGGCGGTCACGGTAATGGGATTGTCGTTCAACGAACTTGCCGACCCAAAGGCTATCGTGCCTCCGCTAAGGATGATGCCACCGCTAAAGCTATTGGAGGAAGAGAGGGTGAGGGTGCCGAGGCCGGACTTGGTAAATCCCACGGTGCCGGCGACCGCCGAAGTGATCGTTCCGCTGACGCCGCCGCCCAGTGTGAGCGTGGGTGAAGTGACACCGCTCAATGTCAGGGTGTTGCCTGCAATGAGGTAGTTGCTGGTGCTGAAGGTGATGTTGTGGACGGTCACCCCGGAGGCGGCGGCACTCACCGTGCCCGCGCTGCCCTCGAGCACCGCGTCGTTCCCGGGCCCCCATGCATTGGTGTACGAGCCGCCCGAGGAGGTCGCCCATACGGAATCGGTTCCCCAAGTGAAGGTGCCGGCGGCATACTGGCCGACTGGAGCCGGCAGCGTGACACTGACCGATACCGCGGCAGCCTGCAGGTTTGGAACGGCCTCGGCGTCCTGAGCGACAAACCAGACATCGTAGGCAGCGCCGGGGAACAGGCCGGTGACGGCCGCGGTTTTTTCGATATTGCCGGCGTTGATCACCATACTTCCGCTCTTGAGCGCGGTTGCGTCCGAGGCATCTTTGCCGGCCTTGACTTGAGCGGCGGTGGGCGCGGCGGCACCCGATGCGAGCACCACAAAGTAGGCGGTGCCGACTTCATCGGTCTTGACGCGGGCGGTCAACGATGTGGGGGTCAGCGTGTCCACTTGTGGCCATGTGGAGACCCAGACGGGCGGGGTGGTGTCCGGCGCGATGGTCGAGACACTGACCAACGACGGAGAAGCCTGCAGGTTGGGCACGGCGTCCTGAGCGACAAACCAGACGTCATAGGCGGTGCTCGGGGTCAGGCCGGTGACGGATGCGGTGTTTTCGGCGAAGGCGGCCAGAGCGTAGCTGCCGCTCTTGAGCGCAGCCACATTGGAGGCATCGTTGCCGGCCTTGACTTGGGCGGCGGTCGGCGCGGGGGCACCGCTGGGCAGCACCACATAGTAGGCGGTGCCGACTTCATTGGTCTTGGCGCGAACGGTGAACGAGGTGCTGGCCAGCGTGTCCACTTGCGGCCAAGTGGAGACCCAGGTGGGAGCGGAGGTATCGACATAGATCGTTCCATCGAGAACGACGCCGTAGAACTTGGTGCGTGCCAGGTTGGAGCCACCGTTATACGTCCACGTGAGGGTGTTGTAGGCCGCGCCGGAATTATCAAAGTCGTATCGCACCACGCGAAGACGGTTATTGTTGCCGCCTGGCGAGATGGTTTGCGTAACCGCATTGAGTTGGGTTTGCCCCGGACCCGTCATCTTCACGTCAATCACCATGCTCTGGCTGAAGGAACCAGCGATGACATAGAGTGTGCCGGAAGACAGGGTCGAGATGTTGATCGTACCTACGAGCGGAAAGGTAGTTTGGCCCACTTGAGGGACGGTGCCGGTTTTGTAATCGAGGGGTGCCGAGTCCGGATCGCTGGTGACCCAGGTTTGCCCCCAGCTTGTCGGCGTGTTCACGATACCCCCGCCGTTAGATGGGTTGTTGATGTAGGTGCCGCCCTTGGCTAGGTAGTTTCCGGCGTAGGCAACGCCATTCGTACCTGTGGCGACGAAGTAATCCAAAACGGTGCCGTCGCCGAAAGGCGTGGTGACCCCTCCCACCACAGCAGTGGACGGTGTGTATCTCGCCTTGCCGGGGAAGACGGAGATATTGAAGACTTCTCCGTTGCTGGTGAGTTGGGTTGTCGATGTCCACGTCACCCCCGGGGCGGCGTTTGCGATGGTGGTCGCAACCACGAGGCATGCCAGCGCGACGATGGCGGTGGCGTGCGGTAAGTAAAGGCGTGCGGTATACAAGATGCGAGGAGTCATGATTGGGGGTTGGTTTATGAATGGATCGATCCGGTGGGATTTTTGATTCTGGAGGGAATCTGCTGGTCATTCTGACGAGCAGCCAACAATGAACAATTCGTTCGAAAATATCAGTTTTCCTGTGGCCGTCTAGGAAATCGTTCTGGCCAAACAATGACCTTTCGGGTAATTGTTTGCAATGAATTCAATTCGTCTGCTTTCCGCCGCCGAGCAGGTTGCGATTCGCCTGCGTCAGGAACTGGTCAGCGGGTGTATGGAGGAACGGTTCCCTGGAATCCACCAACTTGCTGCCGAACTAGGGGTCAATCACAAAACGGTGAGTGCCGCGCTGCGGTTGCTTCAGAAAGAGGGGGTGCTGGTGGGACAGGGAAGGGGCAGGCGACAACTTGTCCTGGCGCGATCAGAGGAGAAGAAACAGGGCCTCAGGATTTCGATTCTGGTGCCGCAGCGGGAAGACTGCAAGCAGAACTACGAGCTTGAGGTTTGCCGTCATCTTGCGGAGTCCAGTCACCATGTTCGTTTTGCTTCCAAGACACTTTACGGTCTACGTGGGGACATAGCTCGATTCGGACTATACATCGAAGAAAACCAAGCGGACGCGTGGGTGGTTCTGGGGGGCATGGGTGCTGAACTGGAGTGCTTCGTGGAACAGTCCATACCCGTATTCGCACTTCTGGGCCGGGCGCGACGGCTTTCCGTCGCGGCGATCGCACCCGACAAACTTCCAGCCATGCGGGCAGCGTTGGAACGGCTCGTTGATAACGGCCACCGGCGCATTGTCCTGCTGGTGCGTCCGGTGAGGCGGATTCCGGAACCAGGATACTTTGAGCGTGCCTTCCTCGCAGAGTTGGATTCTTATGGCATCCCGCCCGGAAAGTATCATTTCCCCGACTGGAATGAAAACCCCAGAGACTTACAAGCATGTCGCAACAAAGGCTGTTTCAATTGAGCCGGCCACGGCGCTGCTGGTTGATGAACCGATGTCTCTAACAGTAACTTTGAAATTCTGCCTGAACCAGAAATTTCTTGTGCCTGAGTATGTTTCCATTGAAGGATGTAAGGCTGGCACTGACTCCGGCTGAGTTTGTCGATGGTGGGACGATCGGGCCGGCGAAGAAGTGATGCCAATATCCAACGAGGACATTGGAAAAATGTGGTCGGCTGATCGACATTGCCGAACTGGCGCTTGGCGGACACAGGGTGAACCCTTATGTGTTCTTCACCGGGCGAACGAATTTCCAGGCGGACCTTGCCGGGGCGGAATCGCTCGCCATCGATGATGCGGCGGGCAGCAAGGACACCCCGCTTTTCAGCGGTCATGGCCACGCTCATCAAATGCCTAGGTTTGCCCGCATCCATCTCCCCCGCACCATTTGGATGTCGCTCGACGTTCTTGTTCTCTCCCTGCTCGGTTATCAACAGCCTTTCGGGCAGTCGGCCGCTAGCCATTCTCCATCCGACGACAGGTAAAATTAAGACTCTTGGATGATCTGCACTAATTATGAGCCAGATGCCGAACGACAAAAGCGAAAAGATTCTTCATCCGGTATGGGTATAGCCCTAAGCAATCAGGGACCAGTCGTGAAGAGCCAGTGAATCACGTCAGGCCTCATCCCGACCGCCGGGATTCCAGCACATCATCGAAATTCGAACAGAAATGGAAATAATCACCAGTGCGACTCTATTGGCAGGGAGCCTTCTCGTCAGCAGTCTCCTTCAGGCCGCGCCACTCAAGGTTTACCTCATGGCGGGTCAATCGAACATGCAGGGCTTTTGCAGCGTCAACACCTTCCCACAGATCGAAGCTGATCCGAAAACGGCCCCGCTACTCAAGAAAATGGTGAATCCTGACGGCACCCCTCGGGTGCATGAAAACGTTTGGATTTCCACAAGTGGCTGTGCCAAGGACGCGCAGCCCGGCCAGTTGACCACCGGCTTCGGTGGCGGCAAAGGCGATCGGATCGGCCCCGAGTTGACCTTCGGCATTTTTATGGAAGAGCATGTTAAGGAGCCTGTCCTGATCATCAAGACCGCGTGGGGTGGCAAAAATCTCTGCCGCGACTTCCGCCCGCCGAGCGCCGGCATCCATCCGACACACATCCAGGCGCTGGAGGAAATGCGTAAGGAAAACAAGGACACTTCGGAGATGGATAAGGAGTATGCCGAGCGCCACGGGAAATACTACCGCATGATGATAGCGCACGCCCAATCCGTACTGGGCGATATCAAGAAGGTTTATCCTTCTTATGATGCCTCGCAGGGATATAAACTCGAAGGTTTTGTCTGGTTTCAGGGCGAGAATGATTTCGGCGAGCAGGACACCTATCCGAATCCCGGTGAACCGGGCGGGTTTTCCGAATACAGCCGCCTCTTGGGCTGCCTGATCCGAGATGTGCGCAAGGAGCTGAATGCTCCTGATATGAATGCGGTGATCGGTGTGCTCGGATTCAATGGCGAACTCGAAACCAAGCGCTACCGCCAGATCGAAGACAAGCACATCCCGTGGCTGCGCGAGTTCCGCAAGGCGATGGAGGCACCGGTTGACATGCCGGAGTTCAAGGGCCACGTCGCCGCCGTGCGGACCGAGGAGTTCTGGGAACCCCGGCTCGAAGAACTCCAGGGCCGTTGGAAGCAGGTGAAAGCCAAGAGTGGCGAATTGAAGGCCCAAGGACTCAACAAGGAGCAGCAGAAGGCCGCGATGGATGAGTTTCTCAAGACGGTTTACAGCCCGGAAGAATGGAAGCTGATGGAAACCGGGGTTTCCCACGCCTGTTACCATTATCTGGGCTCCGCCAAAATCATGTCCCGTATTGGCAAGGCCTTCGCCGAAGCGATGATCAAACTCGAAGATCAATGACACGGCATGTTCACAATCGCACCACCAAAATCGCCCCGGATGATGTAGACCAAATGAATCGCCATCTGCCTCGCGGCCGCTCTCGCCGCGTCGCTTGTACCGGTATCCGAGACGCCCTTTTGACAACCACAGGTCATGCATGATCTACAATCGCATCAGCAAGGGATTCTCCGAAGCCCTCATTGAGATGTCCGCTCCAACCGGCCGATGAAACCACATGAAATCTAAACGAATCCCAAAAATTGCCGGCCTGTTGTTGCTCGGTTTCCTGATCGTCGGCACTGCCCATGGCAAGCCTTCTGAAAAGGAACGTCACCTTGGGCCTACCGGGCTGTTCGGAATCACCTCACCGACCGAGATCAAGATCACCAA
>CANBTO010000065.1 GCA_947372405.1 Verrucomicrobiaceae bacterium | reverse complement strand
TTGAGCCAAGAAGCGGTGGAGTCGAAATGGGTGCGACGCGAAATCAAGTTCGCCGACAGCGAAGATCGTCCAATACTGGGAATCCGACTCGATAAAGCTGTTGAACTCAAATATGGGCTGAAAGTCGTCATGAATCAGTATCAGATGATAGACGCTTCCAATGCGGATTTCTCGGATGAACTCCGGAAAGCAATCGAGTATGTGCGGCTCTTGTAACAACCCATATAGCCATGCCCTACGACCTCTTCATCAGCTACTCGCGCCGCGACAACGAACAGGGCCGAATCACCCAACTCGTCGCGCGTATTAAGCGGGACTTTGCCAACTTCGAAGGCAACAACGGTCGCGAACTCGTGCCGTTCTTTGACCAGCAGGAAATTGTCGGGATGCAAGACTGGCGGCAGCGCATTCTTCAGGGACTCCGTGAATCGCGCCTGCTGCTCGCGTGCCTTTCCCCGGCGTATCTCAAGAGCGAGTATTGCGAGTGGGAATTTGTCGAATACCTCAAATACGAAATCGGCCATCTGCACGGCTTCAACGGCGTGGCGCCGATTTACTTCGTCGAGGTGCCGGGCTGGGACAGCAAGGATTTCGAGCAGCAATGCGCCGCGTGGAATGCCGAATCGCGCAAGCCCGAGCACTTCGACCTTCGCCAATGGCATGACTTGGGTGAGGCGGCATTGGGCGAAACCGTGCAGGAACGCATTGGCACGCTCAACCGCCAGATTGTCCAGACCATTAACCTTGGCGAACGCGGTGAAATAGGACTCAGTAAGACCGACTCGCACTTCGCTACCGATGCGAAATCAAATCATGGCACGTTCTTTAAAAAACAGAAAATCTGGAGGGAATAATAATGCCAAACTTATCTCATCCAATGCAGTGGATCTTTGTCGTATGTTGCACTGGGGTTGCATTCCGAACCGGGAGGTTTATCTTATGGAACATTAAACGATGTCGTCAAGCGGCTCGAGTTCGATCTGTCGCGGCTTTCCCACTCATTTTTCGGCAACTGCGCATTCAAATCAGTAGCAACGACGGCTGGAAAGTCATCGTTTTCGCAATGGTTCTGTTGCTTTCACCGCTCGCATTTCTCTTTTGCCATTCACCAAGCTCTTACGCGATTGCGGCAGCCTTCATTTCCTATCTGATCTTTAATCTCTCTGAATATGCCGTCCCAGCCTCCATTCTTTTGCTCGGATCCTCAAATCTAAATTGTCTAAGCCTGTTCTCCCGTCTGGATATTGAGGCTTTTCCTTACCGCACGGTTCTTCTGCTGGCTCCTTGTGAGCCTGACATCGCCGCCCTGTCCGAACAATCCGGACTCAATTTCAAATACAACAATGTTCGCCAGCTTAATGGTGATCGTTGGCAAGACTCGGTCATTTCCATTGCCTCGGATGTTCCCGTCATCATTGTTGATGGCAGCCACCGTGCGAATGCGGTAGACTTCGAAGTTGTAGCCATCTCCAAAAGTTCTGCACTGCTCGCGAAAACTTTCGTGATCTCGATGCATGCTGGCGAAACTCCCGCACTCGACGGACTCGCTCCCGAACAACGGGCACTTTTCCGGTGCATCTCGAGTCGGCTTCCGTTGGGCGAGTCTCTCTCAAAAGCCGGCCTGTCCCAAATCATCTCTTGGCGTCAGAAACCTCAGTGGGAAAGAATGTTCTACCAAATAGCTTATAAAGCCATTTCCGCTGAGGCCAGGATGGTCGCCCAGAAACAGTCACCGCTGGAAAGGGCCGTTAACCTCTATGCACAGCACCACGGTCATACTCCCTTCTACCTCGATTTGATTCAGGTTCTCGACAATTTCGGCCGCAGCAAGGGCGAAGGCCTGCTTGGCGCTATTGCTGGAGCAAACGCTGACATCGAATTTCTTTCCACTTTCCTTAACCGATGGACTTCAAATACCGATTGGAGTCACGCCGATGTAGTGGCTCACCTTGCCGCCACACTGGAAGCTCTCCAGAGACTCAAACTGGTCGCGGATAGCTATCCCGATATTTGGAATCCGACGGCCGCCAAATACTGTCCCCAATTCGGTTTTGCCAATCACGTCCATCATGACTAACACAAGCCGCATCCGCGTGCAGGTGTTGCCCACCATTTCGCAGATTGGTCTTTGGGCGCGTTAAACTGATGGCGCAGACTTAGCCAGAACTAGATCGCAAGTAGAATTAGAACTCGCCGAAATGGGTTTGCGCACAAGCATCGCAGAGGGGCAGAGCACATTCAAAGCCCCCACTATTTCAATTTTGGGAAGCAACCACCTGGTGCTCGTCCTCATCAGGCTGGGCAAGTTGGAGGCAGCCGTCACTGCCATGCCGCTGCTGTCGCCCGATAGAATCTCCTGATCGCCAGTTTCGCGCCCGTGTCTGTCAACTCGAAGTCCTGATCTCGCGCGAGTGGCGGTGTGATCGGAATCCACTGTTTGAGATCGTCGGACTGATCCAACCGCGACCAAACCTGTGGATCTCCGAAAAGCAAAAGATCAATGTTGCCGGTGTGTTCGAGCGACGACGAACGCACGAGTGGCGCTGCCTATTTCAAGGGAATGAAGGCGAAGCGGCTGATGACGACCTCGGCCTCCTGTCCATTGGTGGGAGCCGCGCCGTTATAGAGCCAAAAATTCATCCTCACATGTTCGTCGCCGGGCACTGGCAAGCTGGTGCTGGTGTTGTTCCAACTCGCGATTTTCGGCAGGGATGTCGATGGCAGGCCGAACGCTCCCTTGTGGCTGACAAAGTGCACTCTTTCTGGCGACCAGGTGAAACTGTGGGTGGTGGGAGCAGTGGCGGGCAGGGTCCAGCGGGTGAGGTTGCCGGAGATGTTGTAGGGCTGTACGACATACTGCGCATTCGTCCGATCCTTGGCGTTGCCCCAGCGCGAGATTTCGACATCGATCTCACGATGACCGCCGGTGGTGGTGGGATCGTCGTCATAGGTGAACAGTCCGAGCACCATGTTGGGATCGAGTGAATCCACCATTGAATCGAGGAAGAAGCGATAGGTGCCGTAGCCGAAGGCACGAAGCGAAACGATTTCCGGACAAAGCCACTGGCCGTTGCGCCGGGTGATTCGCAGGTGCAGCTTCCCGTTCGCATCCACCCACACGTTTTCCGCGCTGTCCGAGAAACGATTCGGTCCCGGTCCGAAAAGGAAGCCGCCGGAGTCTTTCACGTCCCAGTCATAGCCGCACCAGTGGAACGCATTCGCGCTGGCACGGTCGGTGATGACGCTCGCGACGGATTTCGTTTCCAACTCCGCTGGCAGCACCGCCAGGCCGTGAGCGAGCGGTGGCGTATAGCCCTTCGGCACAAGGAACGCGGCGATTTTTGTGGCATAGGCATCCGCGCCACCGGTGGTGATGTCGCAGGTCCATGTATTGTTGGTCTTGATGTTCGTGAGCGGTGCGGCATCGGTTGGCTTGTCCCACCAACCCTGCACATAGATATAAACGGCAACCCGGTAGTTCGCAGGTATTACATGGCTCACGCTACCGGAGAGATTGGCATTGGAGCCCATCGCCGGCACAGAGGTGAGGGAGATGCGTGGCGGATTCGCCGCGAGCAATGCTGTGAAGCTGATCCACGCGGCGCATGTTAGATACAGATGTGCGGTTTTCATAGGGGTAAGAGGTTCAGCCTTCCACAATCCGGAGTGCCTCGTCAAACGGAAGATCGGGCGGGAGCTTCAGATAGATGGAAATCTGGTTGCCACTGCGGGTGCTGTGCGCGGTGAGGCCGTGGATATCGCCACGCAGGCGGTGGAAGACCCGATGGCACATGGCATAGACGGTGCCGGGGGTGTCGCTTTCGCTTTCGAAACGCAGGCAACACTCGCCGGGGCGGATTTCCGATAGAGAGAACTTGCCGTCGATTTCCGGGAGCGATGCTTCGTCGGACGGAGCGATGTGGAGCTGATTGAAGATCGCCTGCTCGACACTTCTGGTTAGATCCGGAGGGAGCGCCTTGCCATCGGTGTGGAGGTGGAAGAAGTCGAGCGCGAGTCCGTGATGGTTGGCGGAGAAGAGGTGAGCCTGGCGCAGCTCGATCCCCTGCTGCCACAATGCGCCGCTGATGCAGGCGGCCAGCCCGGGCCAATCCCGCGCGGCGACGCCGAGCATGGTCGATGTGCCATCGCGCACGACCGCCACCTTCGAACCGGCGGCGTCTCCTTCATCGACGATGCGCAGCAAGTGGGAGCCGAAACGCACGGCATGCCTGCGATACACACCACTGAAAAAATCGTGACCGAAGTCTCGCAGCACCGCGGTTTCCTGCTCGCCGAAACCCGCGTCCAGCAACATCTGTGCGGGATCGCCGGGACTTGGCGGGCGGAAGGATGCGAGTGCCTTGGTGTAGAGTTCTCTGGTATTGAACCAGCGGACCGGATCGCTCCGCTCCGATTCCCACCGGATGCGGTCCGCGCAGGTGAAGACAAACAGCGCGCGCAGCCGTTGCTCGTCTCCGCAGAGGCTGGCGAAAGCCTCCACCACTTCCGGAGAATTGATCCCGGTGCGGGCGTGGTCTTTGAAAGCACGCCGGTTGGCGATCAGAAACCGGCTGACCTCAAGTGTGGTTCTGGAGAAACCGCAGGATTCCTCCCAGCCTGAAAAATAGTCGGCCAGCGGAATGCCGGAGAGACCGGAAGCGAATCGCTCGGTCCACTTGCGGCTGATGTCGTTGCGCGCCGCTTCATCGCCGGGTGTGACGGGAAGCCGCTTGGTTTTCAGCGCCAGCTTGACTGCTGTTAGATGGTCGCTGTCCAGCACGGTGGTCACCAGGGAAACCTTGGCCAGCTCCTCATCCGTTGTTAGACTGGTGGAGGAGACGGCGTTTTTCATACGTTCCGCGCCGGTGTTCAGGAAATCCTCGAGGGCCCGCATTTTCTCACGTTCCAGCACCCCGCGCATCGAGCAGCCTTCCGCCATCACGCGTTCGTCCAGGCTCGTCTCGAAGCGCCCGTAGCCGGGAAACAAGCGCTCCATGGCACCATCCAGGCACGAGAGAAACTCGAAGGAGTCGGCCAGGCTGCCGCGTTCCTCCTGGAAGAGCCCGGAAAGTTCAGGCACGCGCACCAACCAGTCGCCCGCCCCGCGGAAGGTGCCGTGCATTTCAGACGGAGCCACCGGCACGCCATAATGCTGTGAAGCTAACAGAAGCAAGAGCGCCGCGCGGCTGCGTTCGTGCGGAGTGGCGGTGGCATCCAGACCTATGTGATGAAGTCCGCTGGTGCCGAAGACGATGGGATGGCCCGGCGCGATGCGGCGGCCGACATGCAGCTCCCGCTCAATGACTCCGCGCGAGAAGCTGGCCAGACGGCGGCGCGCCGAGAGCAGGCGGGTCCGCACCATGTTGTCGAACTCGAAGCGCTCCCGCTCATCCGCCTCGGGGCCGAGCATGTCACCGAATGAAATGAAGTCCTGAAAGCCCATCACGTCTTCCGGATGATTGCCGAAGGCATCGGGCTGCCCACCGGACTGCCGCCGGAGGTGGATCCAACACCGGATGCGCAACAGGAACTCGTATGCCTCCAGATCGCGAGGGTCCTCCAGCTCCTGATAGATCTCGCGGCTGTGCCGGAAATCCTTGCCCGCCAATGTCCAGATACCGCCGAGGAACAGCCGCAGCCCGTCATTCTTGATATCGAAGCGATCAAGCCGTTCGCTCGCCTCGCCGGCCTGTTCCCATTGGGACTGCCAAAAGCCACGGACGTGCAGGAAGTGTTCGAAGGGATCGTAGCTGTCGCGGATTTTCCGCCTGAAGCGTTCCGTTAGACCGGAGGGATCGAACACCGCCTCCATGTCCAGAAACGAGTTCAGCTGCTTGTCCGCGAGTTCCGGGATGTCATCGATGCCAAATGGAAACGGGGCGAACGTAAACCCGTGTCTCTCAAGAAACTCGTCCGTGTGAAGGATCTGACGTTGCAGTTCCAAAAGGAAGTCATTGCCCTCGATGGCTCCCTCAAACAGAAACGCGAAATCCAGGTCCGAGCATGGCGTGACCTCGCCACGGCCAGTGCCGCCGAGCGCCACCACCGCGAAAGGCACCTCATACCCGTACTCATGCACCTGCTCTGCGGCCCACAACGCTACGAGTGTCCTGTAAATCGCCGTGCGAGCCGTGGTGATCGCCCTGCCGTCATTCAACTCCGGAGAGCGGATCAACGCGTCGTTTTCCGCGATCAACTGCCGATACGCAGACAATGTCCCGACAATGCGGACCAGCTCCTTGATATGGGATTCGAGATTCATGGGTTGTAACGGAATGAAAGGGATGGCGGGGTTTTCGGGCGATTCGGGGAAGTCACACTCCCCATAAATCATCATTGAATTCAGCATCAACGGGCGGCTCGGGATCCGGCCCACCCTCGCACCATTCGTTCCAATGGTCGAGGACGCGGGTCATCAACGGGCATCTTGCATAGCCACTGAAATGGCTGACGTCGAGAGCGAGGGATTTTCTTGTCCTGTGCCTCCGGAGCCGGTTGCCGTGTTCCGTTGAGATTCTCTCCATCAGGATCTTGCTCCGTAGCCAGCCGGGCATGCCGAGGCGGCGCTGGGCGGGCATGATTTCCTCTGCCAGGAGTTTGTAGGATTCCTCGCGTCTCCCTTGAGCCAGGAGCAGTCTGGCACGGCCGGTCATCACCAGGTCCCAGAGGTTGGCACTAAGCTCGCTGCCGCGACAGATCGTTTCAGCTTCCGTGAAAAGCCGCTCGGCACCATCCAGATCGCCGATCATGCGGCGGGCGTCTCCGAGTTGCGAAAGAATGCCGACCTGGACGCTCTGGGTCGTAACTTCGAATGCGCCAGTGACCAGGGTGGGTTCCAGAAGACCGAGGGCTTCGGCCCCGCGGCAGTTCCGGTTATGCCACCGCGCCACGTGGTATTTCCAACAGGCGATACCCGAAGTCCTTGGAAACAGCCATGATTCCAGTTCCCGGGACACTTTTTCACAAAGGCCACGAACCGCCGGATGTCCAGCCAGCCCGATGTGGCAATGAGCGTTGCAGGAGTCCCAGAGGAATTCCATGTGGTCGAATTCCGCGGCCTCAAGCTTCCCGACCGCTTCCGTTAGTTCGTCTTCGCGCTGGCGGCGGGCTTGCACCCGCACCATGAACTGCCAGTAGTGCGAAGCCAATCCCGGGTGGATCTCCTGAGAGTCAACAAGATGCCGGACTCCCTGCAAAGCGGCGAAACCCGCCTCATATTCGCCGGCATCCACCGCCGCATTGGCCCTGCCAACGGCCGCTCTAACAGACTCAAAAAAAACCGGCGCGGCAGCCGACACATCCCGGCCGCGACGGGAGGACGTGTGATTGCCATCGACGGGTTTCCAATCGAGGTCCGGCACTCCATCCACATCCGGCATGGCCAGTTCCTTTCCATCGGCGACGAATTTCGTCCATGTCGCGAAGGTGCCTTCCGGATTCGACGGGTTTCGGTGGCTCTTCCAGCCGAGTTTACTGACAAGTCCGGCTCTCACCCCGGCACGTCCGGTTGGCGGTGCGGGAAGATCCAGTGGATTCTCAGGAAGCTGAATCGCGAACGGGCTGTTGCCGTTCAACGGCCGGCAGATCCGGTCATGGAGCGAATCCTCGCCGAGTTCCATGTAGCGGGCATCCACCACCGAGAGTTGTTGTCTGAGCTCGCGGAATTCCTCGAAAAGCCGGTTGTCCATTTCGTCGCCGACAAGTCGCAGAACCATTTCCGAAAATGGGTTCTGCGAGTCGATGTGTCCCACGAAATCAGTCGGCGAGAGATCTCCCAGCTTCAGATAAACATCGTCGATTCGTGCGTTGACCTCACCGATCCGCTCCCAGGTCCATCCGGAGCGCTCCACCACACGCTCGAACAATGCCCGCTTGGCCGGCCAATCGAGTTGGTCTGTTAGGGAAACCCATCCACCACCGCTCTCGAAGCGATCCAATACCCTTCCCCACTCGTCGATCACTCGCGGTGCCCAGTCGGGAAACAAGCCGGTCGCGGCCGCCGCGGATTCAAGAAACCATCGCTGGATTTTCATGATTCCCGCCTCACTACCGTCGCTACACTCCACCTTTGCATCGAGATTCACATCCAGCGCGAAGGTCTTGATCGCCCGCACGGGGTCCACCAAGCCGATCTCCGGCAACTTGCCGGCATCGAGCATGCGGACGACCAATGCGGTGCATCCGAACTTGAGCCAGTTGGAGAGATCCGCCCGGTTTCCATCGCCGGATATCACATGCACCCGATGTCTCTTCCCATACGGACAGGCCTTGCCCACGTTGTGAAGTCCGCGACCGCACTGGGTGTTGTGGCTCACGGGCACTTCGAAAAAGTGGGCGCGCGGAGAAAGGGAAAACCGGATGCCTGGATACGTCACATCCAGTCCTCCGGAACCCGTTAGAAGGATCCGCGCGGCCAGCCACGCCAGCATCGGATCCGTCGGCACCGGATTGGACGCCTCGTAGTTCTCATGCACCCCCCAACTCTGCGCCGACGCGTGCGACACGTTGGATTTTGAAATCATGACCTTGCCGTATCCGACGCGCTCCTTCAGAAGCCCGGCCAAATGAAGCATCATCCGGTCCGCCGCGTTCGACTGACGCAGCAGTTCGTCCGGATGGTCGCACTCCGGTGAAGCATATTCGTTGTGTGCCTGACCGCCGTCGGATGCATCCCGATAGAAAAGCCCGCCGGATTCCAGCCAACATCCGTTCCGCTCGCCATCAACGTGTTTCAGTTGCTCGACCACCAGACTGCTGACGCCGTCCAACACCTCCGGTATCGGTACCACCTCGCCGTCCCGATTCATTGCGGAAGCGGCGATCTCCCATTCGTATCCAAACCATAATGACATGACTGTGATCTACGGCTGGCAACATAGGGCCATCGGATACGGGAAACCATCCGCAGCGGCTGGTTTTCCGCACGTCGTTTCGAAGGGCTGCGGTCCATGGGTTTCCCGGGCAACGGCCTGATAGATGGACGATGCCTCGCCGGGTGGAAGGGTGGCTGGAGCATTCTGCTCCAGACCTTCTCTGGTGCGTCCCGCTGCCAGCGCATCGGGATTCCATCACGCGCGGTGGTGGAGCCACACGAATCTCGGCCCTAGATTTCCAATGACAGCGGAACATGGGCCTGATTGCTCGAAACTTTTAGTGTCCCGCACGATACTCCTCGCCACAACCGCCGGAGGATGTTAGTTCCGATTCGGAATAACCACGGGAAGGTCTCATGCCATCTGAAATCCATTGCCCCGAATGCTCTTCGGCGAACGTCATCTTCAGCAAGAAGCGTGGCGTGAACCTCTGCGAAAACTGCGGCCACGAGTTCGCCGGGGAGAAATCGTTCGTCCTGCTCCGCATCTTCCTCAGTTACGGCCACGACGCGAATGAGAAACTCATCCGCAGCATCAAAGCAGATCTCACAAGTCGCGGACACGATGTCTGGTTCGATAATGCCGAGATCAAGGCCGGCAACGACTGGCGGCGTTCCATCACGGAGGGCATCACGCGCAGCGATAAGTTCGTCTCCTTCCTCCCGCAACATTCCACCCGCGATCCCGGCGTCTGCCGCGATGCGATCGCCATCGGAGTGAGGGGGGGCAACATCCAGACCATCCTCGTCGAAAGCGAGCAGGAGGTGCAAATGCGTGTGAAAATCTGCCACAACCTGTGGCTCGACTTGCTGGACTGGAAGTCGTGGTGCGAGGGCGACGAACCCTATTTTATCTTGATGCGATTCGGATCTCATTCCGAAGATTCCGCTTGCACACTCACGGAAACTTATGTCTAAGTCAGCGACACGCCACACAAGCCTACCAGGGAGAATCACTGAATTGCGAATCGGCCTTCTGGAAGGCCTGCTGAAATCCCAAGACGGGGCGGAGGAAACGCTCCGGGAGGCACTCAAGCAATTGGCAGGAATCTTTCAGGTGCAGAACTGCGCTCTCTTCCTTGTGGACCAAGAATATCCGGAGCGAATGGCGCTTTACGCAGATTTCAATCCAAACGACGACCGTCGGCGAGAGGTTGTGAAGGACATAAGCAAGAGTGCGGGAGGAAGCATTACTTCTTGGTGTATGGAGCAGACGAATCCCGGGAAGTTGGATTATCCTGGCCTGCAAAATTTGAGGGAGGTAAGCTTTCATAGTCGGCAAATTCCAGATCACCTTACCGCGCTACTGAGTCATTTCAAACCATTGATTATTTGAAGCAAGTGACCCGAGTGGTTCAAGAAGTGTATCTGGGCCAAGCTTCCTCCGAGGTCAACTTGGAGTCGGAATATACCGACATTCAATTGGACCTGGATCGGCTACAGGCATGCGCTCTCATTCTGACAGAACTGCTCGCTAATGCCCTGACCCACGCAAATTGCGACTCTTCACTAGGCAATGCATTAACTGTGAATTGCAGCCTCCGGCAGGACAACGAACATGTCACCTTGACGGTGGAGGACAGCGGAAAAGGCATTAGAGCTGAGGAAAAGGCAAAGCTCTATGACCAAAAGGATAAGGGCCTCGGATTGGTCCAGGAACTCACGGATCAACTTTCTGGCATCCTTAGCGGGCCCGACCGCCCGGAAGGGGGCACTCGGTGGGAAGTGAAATTTCCATTCGTCAAACGCTGCGTGGTAGCCAAAGTCAGCGGGAACGGCCCCTCTGTACTCCTCGTGGAGGATGATATCCACGACGGTCTATTCTACAGGAAAATACTCGAGGTGGCTGGCTATTCGGTCATCGGCCCTGTGGACAACGCAGAGAATGCACTCAGGCTTGTGAACGAAAATCATCCGGCCCTCGCTGTGGTTGATCTTTGCCTCCACGGTGACACGTCCGCAGGCGTCAGATTGGTGGAGACGATATTCAATCGAATAGACCAGCGAACCTGCTGCCAAGTGCTGTTCCACACAGTTCTTCCTCCGACGGAAGAGGACTATGATCGCGCCGCCTGTATCCCTGCGGCAAGATTCCTCATCAAACACAGGGAACGGCCCGATGTCCTCACCGCCAACCTCAAAAACATGATTCGTCAGCGGTTGAAAGGGAACACCATCTTCGTCTGCTATGCCCACGAGCATGCCGATGTATGCAAGAACTTCGTTGATCAAATCAAACTCCACAATGATCACGGCAGATCTCAGGTGCAGGCTTGGTGCGACACAGAAATTAAACTAGGCGATTCGTGGTTTGATTCTATAGATGCCAAGTTGGAAACCGCAATTGCTGCTGTTCTATTGATAGATATTAACTTTATGAAGTCCGATTTCATTCAGAACAAGGAATTGCCTCGTCTACTAAACTACGCCAAGAGTCGCGGGACGGTTCTGGTGCCAATACTTCTTTACTCTACTGGAGTTGCTCTACCCGATGGCGGATCATTGGATGCTCTCCAATTCGCGGGAGACACAAAGAATATGCCGTTATTGGGAATCGGCGAAAGATCCCGTGCGGACTACCACAGCAAGATTGTCGAAATCGTGAACGAGATGTTTGACGCCCTGAGATGGAGACCGAAGTAACCTCCCTGTTTTATGCCTTACGGGCCTTCCTGGTTAGTTGCAAGTAATGCGGTCCGTTCTTTTAACTACTATGAGTGTCGTGGGGATAAAATTGCCTTTATTTTAGGTCCACACAGGGCAAGCCCACCAACTCAGGCTACGACTTTGAGAAAGTCCGCCGAATCCATACGAAATCGAACGGCGCGGGCTCAGTCCGCTCCTGTTTTTCCTCAAGTGCCTGGAAGCTGACGACGTGCGCCTGCGTAGGATCATCCGGCATAATATTCCCTCATGAAAATCACTGGCATTCGCGACAAACCACTCGGCCGCGTTTCCTATCTGAACGTGGATGGCAAGCGGCAGCTCGTTAGGGAATCACTTTCCATTCTGCTGGGAACGGTTTCTGGTTTGCCGACTGGTATCTCAGGGCTCGTCGCGATGGCAGATTTGCAAGGGCGTGAACGAGGAAAGGCTGGGCCGGGGCGGCTGCTCGGAGAGGTGGTGGCGGAGCACTTGGCGGAGTTGTCGGACGCAGGAAAAATTCCGCGTCTGGATCGGCTGGGAGTGTTGCTGGCGGGTGACTTTTTCGCGGTTCCGGAACTGAAGCGCCGTGGCGGAATCGGAGATGTCTCGGAGGTCTGGCAGGCACTCCGAGATCGCTTTCGCTGGGTGGCAGGAGTTCTCGGCAATCACGATGACCTCGATCCCCATTCACTTGTTAGTGAGGCTCCGCAGACGAACTCGCATCTTCTCGATGGCGGCTTCGTGGAATTGGACGGCCTGCGCATCGGCGGTGTCAGCGGGATCATCGGCGATCCCGCGAAGGTCAATCGCAAAACGGAGCAGAACTTCCTGCGCGTGCTGGAGGATGTCTTGGTTCAACAACCCGTGATCGTCATCACCCACGAAGGACCGGCCTGTCCTCCCTTTGCAGGCAGCCGGACGCTGCGCGAAACGTTTGAGACATGGGAGAAGACCTGTGTGGAATCAGGCACCGCGTCCCCATTGTTGGTGTGCGGGCACAAACACTGGCCGGCGCCGCTCGCGGAATTGCCGCACGGCATGCAGGTGCTCAATGTGGACTCGCGGGTCGTCCTGCTTCTGGGTGCCTGACTTCGCGCTGCTAGAAGCGTAGCGAGAGATGTTTAAAGTCACCCCCACCCCAGCAAACCCAGAGCACAGGTGTAACGTGGGTTCTGAAATTTCTCCTCGAATCCATCAATCGTGGACCCAAGGGTCAAATGCACAGACGATCCAAAGACTTCTTCGGTCAGTCGGGCGATCCCCGGCATCAGGCTGGCACCTCCAGTTAGAAGAATTCCGGCGCGCAGGTCATTGATTCGGGGTTCGGCGTCCAGCTTTCTCTTCAGAATCTCCAAAGTCTCCCTGATCCGGGCGTGGATGATTTCATTGAGTTTTTGCCTATCAACCTTGCCGCTTGCGATCAGTGGATGGGGCTCAGCAATGACCTTCCTTTCGGTCCGTTGCAACCCCGGCCAGGCGCTGCCCTCTTCAATTTTCAGTCTTTCCGCTTCCGTGAATGAAATGCCGTAGTAGATGGAAATATCATTGCTGATATGATTGCCGCCGAGCGCCAGCACGCCGCTCTGATGCACGACGCCATCGCGATACATCACATATTCCGTCGTCCCTGCGCCCAGGTCGATCAGCAGCGCGCCCTTTCCCTTCTGGTCTTCATCCAGCACGATATTGGCGGCTGCGAATGGACTGAACACCACGTCTATTACCTTGATTCTCCGCTCCGTCACACAATCGATGAAATCCTGAATGGATTCCTTTGCACCCTGCACCACGTGAAAACAGGCCTCCAGTCGCTGGCAGTCCATGCCTACGGGATTCGCATGTGACTCCACCCCATCGATGCGATACGATTGGAGAAAGTGATGTATGAATGCGTTCTGATCCGGAATGTCCAGATCACGGGCGCTTTTCTCCACCGCCTTGCGATCCCGTTCCTTGATGCGGTTCCGGTTCCCTGGCATATCGATGCCTACAGTGCGATTGCAACTGGCAACGGACGCACCTGTGACGGCAAGATAAACCTCTCTGATCATCACATCGGACTCGTACTTCGCGGCCTTCAACGCCATACGTAAACATTCTCTCGCCTGCTCCAGGTCCACAATGCGGCCCTTTTCCACTCCGCGGGAAGGAACCATGGCCACGCCCATCATGATCAGCATGCCGCTGGATTTCCTCTCACCCACCGCAACACAAATTGTCGACGTGCCGATCTCGATCCCGACGTTGATTTTCCCTCTTCCGCCAAAAGTGGGAGGCTGGAGAAAGGATGCCGGGGGCGCGTATGGATTCATGGGTTTGTTATCGTTTAGGGTGATTCAAACGGAACGATTCAAAAGGCCAAGTTGTTCATGATTTCAATGACGTATCCGCTGGCGGACAAGACGAAAGCTGGTGGCATTGGGAAGCCTGGCTCTTAAAAAGATCGTGCGTGCGGAGGAGACTCTGGACAAGTGCCCACCAAGAATCCATGGACGATGCCTGCCATGGAAGAATTTACTCGATGCACAAACGCTCTGTGCCATGCCCGTCGGCTACTGGTGATCACGGGGGCCGGGGTTTCGGCGGAGAGTGGAATGCCGACCTACCGGGGCTCCGGGGGAATCTATGCCGCAGATTCAGGCATCACCACTGAATTGAGCGCGGAAGGACTGGCGAATGATCCGGACCGGGTCTGGGAGCACATTGACGCGATGAGGATTCAGGCAAAGGCGGCGGAACCGAATTCCGTCCATCGAATCCTCGCGCAGTGGGAGCAGACCGGGCGTTTTGAGGGGTTTCTGATTGCGACGCAAAACAT
>CANBTO010000064.1 GCA_947372405.1 Verrucomicrobiaceae bacterium | reverse complement strand
ATGATCCCCGCCCAAGTCGTCGGCCATGCTGTCAGCAGCCATTCGCATCCCTCCCTCAAGGGCTGCACGATGCTGCTGTGCCAGCCGCTCGGCTTCGAAGGGAAACCGGAAGGCGCGCCCATCGTCGCCATCGACCTCTTCGGTGCGGGCCTCCATTCCAAGGTCATCGTCTCCACCGACGGCGTCGGCGCCCGCCACCTCGTCCACGACGAAAAATCACCTATCAGAAACTTCGTCCAAGGCGTGGTGGACGAGCCCCCGTTTTCTTCCCTGAAAACTGAACACTGAAAACCAGCAAACTTTTCCTCCAGTGCGCATCGCCCAGGTCATCGGCAGGGTCACCCTGAACGTGCAAGACCCCTCCTTCAAGGGAGGCCGGTGGCTCATGTGCAATCCCCTTGACGCCACAAGCTACAACACCGCCTGCGAAACCCGGCCACCGCTTTCCGCGCAATCCTCGTTCGTCACCTATGACAACCTCGGAGCGGGTGAGGGTGACATCGTCGGCATCGTCGAAGGCGCCGAAGCCACCGCCCCGTTTGATTACGACATCCCCATCGACGCCATCACCGTCGCCATTTTTGATTCACTCAGTTACCAACCACCTGCCTGACATTTCAATCCCATGAAAAAGAAAGTCTTTACCGGAGCCGACATCGAAGCCCTCTTGAAAGCGGGGAAAACCGCCGCCGATCTTCCCGCGGACGCGGTTCTAACACCTTCCGCGAAGGACGTGCTTCGTGACGGACTCGGAAACGTCCGTGCGGGTGGCACATCCGTTTCCACCGCCAAAGCCGAGCCGATTCTGCCGGACTACGAATTCCATTGGACTCCCGGCAAGGACCCCAAGACCCCAGCGGAAATCGAAGCATTCTTCAACTCTCCCGCCATCACCAAGCTCAAGGAGACCATGGTGGGAATCGGCAAGCGCATGTGGGACCGCGAATACACCGACGGCAACGGCGGCAACCTCACCATCCGTGTCGGCGACAACCTCGTGCTCTGCACACCCACCCTTGTTTCCAAAGGTTTCATGACCGTCGAGCAGATGTGCCTAGTCGATATGGATGGCAAACAGCTCGCCGGAAAATACAAGCGCACCTCCGAGTGCATGACGCACCTTGCCATCATGAAGCGCCAGCCCAAGGCCAAGGCCTGCTGCCACGCGCACCCGCCGCACGGCACCGCCTTCGCCGTCGCCGGCGTGCAGCCACCCACCTGCATGATCCCCGAAGCCGAAGTCTTCCTCGGCCAGATCGGCATGGCGGAATACCGCACGCCCGGCACCCCGGCTAATGCCGAAGTGGTCGGCAACGCCGCCGTCGATCACATGGCCGTGCTCATGGTCAACCACGGTGTCATCACCTGGGGCAAGGACATCGAGGACGCCTACTGGAAAATGGAAAACGTCGAGTCATACTGCAAGACCGTCTGGGTCGCCTCGCAGCTCAAGGGCGGCCAACTCCTCACCATCACCGGTGGCCAGGCCAAGGAACTCATCGGACTCCGCAAAACCCTTGGCATGGACGACAAGCGCGCCAACTGGCAGGAATGCCAGCTCTGCGACAACTCGGACTTTCAACCCGGCACCGTCTGCCGCGTCCCTGATCAATCCGCCGCGCCCAGCAACTCCGCGAAACTCGATCCGGAAGCCGAGAAGCTGGTCCAAGCTCTAACGGACCAGATCCTCGCGTCGATGAAGTGAGGGGTGGCAGCGCAACAGGAACGAGTCTCCCGGTTGTAGCAATGATGCTATTTGTTTGATGCCGCTTTTCGGCGACGTAACGGTGGAATGGCAAATCTGCGTTTCATTTTACTCCTGATCTTCGCCACGGTTTCGCAGTTCTCCCGATCGATTGCAGCGGACGGACTTCATGGCCTCGTGCTCTGCGGCTATCAGGGCTGGTTCCGGTGTGCGGGCGATGGCAGTGACAACGGTTGGCGTCACTACGCATCCGGCGGAGAATTCGAACCCGGACATGTGAACATCGACCTCTGGCCGGACGTCTCCGAACTCGCGCCGGACGAGCGTTTCCCGACGCCATTCCGTCATGCGGACGGGAGTGGCGCGGACCTGTTCAGCTCGGCCAAAGCCGCCACGGTGCAACGGCATTTCCGCTGGATGCGCGAATACGGAATCGACGGAGTGTTCCTCCAGCGCTTCGCCACTGATGCGCGCAACCCAAAGCTTTTGAAATCCATGAACCAGGTTCTTGGGCATTGCCGGGAATCCGCGAATACCGAGGGCCGCAAATGGGCACTAATGTATGACATGAGCGGTAGCAAACCCGAGGATTTCCTCAAGGTGACGGATGACTGGAAACACCTTCGCAACGAAGAACCGATGAAGGGCGATGATGCCGCTTATCTGAACTACAACGGCAAGCCGTTGATCTCGCTGTGGGGCCTCGGGTTCAACGATCGCCCGGCGGATCTAACCGAATGGGAGGCTTTGCTTCGGTTTTTCAAAAACGAAGGCTGCGCCGTGATGGTGGGCGTCCCATGTTACTGGCGGACCCAGGTCCGCGACAGCATCCGCGATCCGAAACTGTTGGAACTGATCGCGCTGGCCGACATTGTCAGCCCGTGGTCTGTCGGGCGATTCTCCAAGCCGGAACAAGCGGCGGCGCGCGTGGATGAACTGTTGAAACCGGACCTCGCATGGTGCCGTGAGCACAAGCTCGACTACCTGCCCGTGGCATTCCCCGGATTCAGTTGGAGAAACCTCCAGAAGGACCGTGGGCGCGATGAGAAGACCGACGCCATTCCGCGCCTTGGCGGCAGGTTCCTGTGGAGCCAAGCCGTGGCTGTTAGGAAGGCGGGAATCGATTCGCTGTATGTCGCGATGTTCGACGAGATGGACGAGGGCACCGCGATCTTCAAGACCACTGGCGACCCTCCGGTGGGGGAAAGTCGGTTTGTTTCAGAGCCGGGTGTGAAACCGGACCATTATCTCTGGCTGACCGGAGAGATCGGCAAGCTGCTGCGCGGGACGCGGGAAGGGGAGTTTCCTGTTAGATTCGGGAAGTGACCCACTTCAGCGCTGGTCGAATACAATGTCCTTCCTGCGGGAATCCGGTGTGACTACCAGATCGACGACCTTCCCGTTCCTGATGTTGCCCTTGACGGTCGTTTTGCCGGGTGCGTGCAGTTTGAATGAAGCGTTCCATTCCTTCGGCCAGGCCGGGCAGAGGTGGATCTTCTTCGAATTCGGTTCCGTCTGCATGAGCATGTGCTGCAGGGCGATCATGTTGACGGATCCATGATCCTGGTCCGGTGTCCAGTCGAAGTTAGGCCCCCAGAACGCCGGGAAACGACTCTCCTTGTTGAACAGCTTGGTACGCGCGACAAGCATTCGCGCCGCTTCCTTCGCATCGCCGATGCAGGCGGCGAAAATGGGATCCTGGATCCAGCCGTTAGACCGGGATTCGCCGTTCATGCTTTTAGGACTGCGGCGGAAGGTTTCCTTGGCCAACTCCAATTCAGGCAATCCCACGCCGTAAAGACGGAAGGGGAAAAGCGAGTAACATTCCGGTTTTTCGCAGTTGGATCTGCGTTTGCCCGTTTGCGCGGGCAGAAGATGCGGCTTGCCATCCTTGGCGCCGCACTTCGGCAGATTAGGGACTTCATCCAGCAGACGGATGTAGCGTTCCTTGTCACCTTTCAGTACGGCGAGTTTGGCGAGTTGCGGAAGGACATAACGCAGTCCGGCGATTTCCGGCGCCGGATTGCTGCAGTTCCAGACATCTTCGAGCGCGTTGGCGGGATGGATGACCAGCTTGCCCTGATTGTCGCGCTTGTAATGGTTGTCATAGAAGCAGGTGATTTCCTTGGCGAAGGGCAGCAGCGTGGTGTTGAGAAATTCCTTGTCGAGGGTGTGCGAGTAATACTCCAGCATCATGGCCGTCAGCTCGATCCCACCCGACCAGTGATATTGAATGAATTTGTCGTCGATCTCATCCGCAGGAGAATCCGGCTTGCGGTGCCACCCGTAATCCCCGTTGCGATAGGTTCCCCAGAAATACATGGTCTCGGGAAACCAGGCTCCTTCAAAACCATAGTATGTCTGGCCCCGGAGTTTCGCCAGCGGCAGGGCGTCCATGTACATTTTGAACAAGGGCCGCATCATGTCATATTGACCGGCGGACAACATCGTCCAATAGGGCAGCCGCGTGTTCTGAAACCAGTAACAGGGTCCCCAACGGCGGTAATCGGGCCCCATGTCCACGCCATTCTCCATGCCGTCCACTGTGAAGATGGAGCCATTGAACTTGATCGGCATCCCCCCTCGGCCCGCGCAGGCGGTCATCCAGTTCTGCAACGCATATCCGCGGGAAACATTCCACGCGTCCTCGCCCGATGCCGGATCGATATGGATCCAACTGCGGTTCCAGAAATCATTCCACCACTTCTTGTGGCCGGCCCACGCATCCTCACGCGTCAGGCGTTCATCTTTTGCCGTCAGGGTTTCCACGCTCTTGACCCAGTCCTCAGCGCTCTTGGTTCGGGCGCATGATGCGAACACGGCGAGATCCAGCGTGTTGGCGGGAGCGGTGGTCTTCATCACTGTCGGCGAACTGTTAGCCAGGCACTCTCCTCTAACCAATACGCCGAAGGTCAGGTCGAGCAAGGGATCACTCGTCTGTTCCATGAATTCCTCAAGCCCCTGCACCCTGAGGGTGTCCGCCCAGACTGAATGCTCGTTCTTCTTGTTGCGGTGATACCAGACGATCGACCGGTCCCTGCCATCGACGATGGTGTCCGGCTCATTGAAGACCGGATAAGGAAACCCACCCTTCGGCAAGGACGTGTCCTGAAGTCCGTCGTATGACTTGTCCCAGACCGCCTGCACACGCTCCGTGCGCCAGGGCTCGATCCTCACTTCGAAATCGGTCTTCATCGTGGTGCTGCCGTTGATGCGGACGACCGGATGGTTCGCATCGATCCAGAACCGCAGATCCACACCGGTGCCGGACGAGGGGCTCGAAGCGGTGATCTTGATCACCCCGTTCTTGAGGTCGAGTTCCTGTTTGAAGACGCATCCTTTCTCGAAGGGATTCGGGTTCATGTGGACCCGCATTTTTCCCAGTTTCACGAGTCGCGCGTTTTCATCCCACGCATCCGTTTTGCTGAGGTAGAAAACCAAATCACCTCCGTCCTCCACCCACACGTTTGCGCCGATATCCCCGTTGCCAATGGGCATCGAGCCGTTGCAGTCGGCACTCGGCGAGTCCCAGACCACGTTGTAATCCGAAACCGACATCGGGCGGGTCTCGGCGGCCTTGATCACGAGCGGGGTGAGCAGGCAGATGGTGAGAAGCAGGGATTTCATGGCAGGGGTTTTGATCGCACTTCAAATTTGCAGAGGCGACAACAATACGGGACCACCACAAGCGTTTCCTCGCGAAAGCCTTGCCGGATGTGATTTTGGAATATCGCTCAAAGTCCATCGCGGCTGCTTCGGTTTCGAATCCGCCATGCCACACCAATCTCCAAGGCTTCGTCGCACTTGTGGAGCGAGAGGGATTGACTCCGCTCCGTCTCTGCCAAATGCGCTTCGCGATGGTCAGGAAAGTTTTGCAAGAATGCAAAACCGGGCGGTCAAACCCGACTCGCTGGCGCTCGTCAGGATTCTCGGCACTTCCTGAAACGCCATGACCCCATCCCAGACAAGCTGGGATGGGGTCATGGCGGAGCTGTCGGGAGCGATCCCAAAAGTGCAGCAATATCAATGCTTTGTGAACTCATAGTAGAGGCAAACAAGGCGATTTCACGAAAAAGTCCACGAAGTTTTTTGACATCGGAACCGCCCCCGATGAAACCGAAGAAGCGACGCAAGGCAAAGGGGACTGTGATCATCGGCAGGGGTGCCGCCACAGTCCGGATCTACCCGATCACCCGCAAGGATGGCTACTTGCAGAACACCGTATGCTGGAAGGAGGGCGGGCGGCGGCGCACGCGATGCTTCGCCTGCATGGACGAGGCCAAGATGGTCGCCCAGCAAATCAGCGTGCGCCTGACCAATGGCTGGTCGCTCGGAGACGAAGTGACCCGGAGGGACATCGAAATCCTGCGCCACTGTGAAAGCCTCGTTCACTCGTTCGGGGTGAAACTGGTTGCCGCTGTCGAAGAATGGGTGAGCGCACGCAAAACCGCAGGGCCGATTCCACTGGCCGATGCCGTGCGATTCTATCAGACAAACCGCACGGACATCCTGCCACTCAAAACGATGGCCGAGGTGGCCGAGGAGTTCGTGGCATCCCTCCGGAACCGTGGAGTCAGCGCCGCTTACGTCAGCGGCGCAAAACTCCATCTCAAAGGTTTCACAGCCAAGGTTTCCGGGGAGCTTACCGACGTGACGGTTGCCGACATCAACCGCTATCTGAACGGACTCAAGACGCTCGGGCCGGTCAGCAAAAACGGCATACGGAGGAACATCGTTACCATGTTCAGCTTTGCCAAAAAGCAAGGATACCTCAACCCCGACCGGAAGACGGCTGCAGAGCAGAGCGAGAAGTTCAAGGAGCAGGAAACCGAAATCCAGATCTTCACCCCGGAGGAAATGGAACGCCTGCTCCTCACCGCCCACCAGCGCATCCTGCCCTTCCTCGCCATTGGAGCCTTCTCCGGCATCCGGTCGGCGGAAATCCACCGTCTCCATTGGGAGGACATCAAGTGGGATCGCGGCCACATCGAGATTGCGGGCAAGAAGGCAAAGACAGCGGCCAGACGGATCGTCCCGCTGACCGACAACCTCAAGGCATGGCTCACCCCGTGGCGCGAGGCAACCGGACCTATCGTCCCGATTTCCGATACGTCCGGGGCGCTGGGAGATGTGGCCGTGAAAGCACGCATCCCGGGCGGATGGCGTCAGAATGCTCTCAGACATTCGTTCATCAGCTATCGGGTAGCGGAAACCGGCGACGTGCCACGAACCGCCCTTGAGGCTGGCAACTCTCCGAAAATGATCTTCCGCCACTACCGGGAAGTCGTGGATGGCGAGGCGGCAAAGGCATGGTTCGCGATCATGCCGCCCGAGATCTGGCCCCCGAAAGAATGGCGTCTGCGCGTTCCCACCCGAGTATTGCCGAAGCAAGACGCCGCATGACCAGTTTTCCTGACGACAGGAAAAGTCCGGTTTTCCTTACGTAAGGAAAAGTCAAAATCTCCTGACGTCGGGAGATTTCACGCCGCTTTTCATGTCGACATGATATTTCGCCGCTTGTCATGTCGACATGACATTTGGTCGGGTGCGTTGACACGCGAGTCCGGGCATGGACACGCAATTCCATCCGACCCGCCGTGACGAGCGCCTCCTGACCGATGTCGAGGCGTGTGAATACCTCCGCATCCGCAACCGCCAACTCTATGCATGGCGCATGCAGGGATTGATTCCCTTCATTCGCATCGGCCGTGCCGTGCGTTACCGCCAGAGCGATCTGAATGCCGCCCTTGATTCACTGACCGTCACCTGCAGCCAGCCATGAATCCGACGTCCCATCACTCATCGGAAAAAAGAAGGCGGCGGGATGCCCTGAAGACTCCCGCCGCCCATGAGGACCAACTCGAAACGAACACCCCCATCATTGAACAGGAGGTCGCTCATGCATGATGCGCGTGTCAACGAAGGCCAGAAATCCATTTCCGCGCATCTTGTTTCGTTGCTCGGTGGCAATGTCGTTTTGCTTCCTATTCCTGCGGGCATGAAGGGGCCGCGCTTGCCCGAATGGCAGAAACTCCGGGCCGAACGGATGAACGATCCCGAATATGTCCGATGCCTCGACCGTGCGGGCGCGATTTCCGTTTCGTTGGGTGAACCATCGGGCGGGTTGTGTTCCATCGACATCGACGATGACGAGTCCGTCGAGCCGTTCCTTACCCTCAATCCTAAGCTCAGAAAAACTCTCCGCAGCCGAGGCCAACGTGGTTGCAATCTATGGATACGCATCCTCGGAGATTACCCATCCGTCTCTCCGATCAAAAAACCGGACGGCAAAGCGTGGGGCGAATGGCGTTCCACCGGAGCCTCGACGACAATCCACGGCATCCATCCCGAGGGCATGAGCTACACCCGGTCACCCGAGGTCGCGCCCATCACCCTGCGCTTCGATGAAATCGTGTGGCCGGATAGCTTCGTCTTGCCATGGCTCATAGAACGTCAGGAGCAGACGCCGCCGAAGGACGGCATGCCCCAGTGGACGGCTGACCAAGTGCGGGAAATGCTCTCGTTCATCCCGTCGCGTCCCGACTACGAACAGTGGTTGCGCATTTCCTCGGCGGTGTGGTCGGCGCTGGGAGAGGACGAGGGAACCGCCGTGCTCTGTGAATGGTCGCCCGAGGAGGAGGACGGCGAGTATGCCGAGAAATTCAAGCACCGGCTCCAGCAGGTCACCGCTGGCACACTCGTTCACTTCGCCAAGCAACACGGCTGGCGCGGAGAGCGCCCGCCCGGACAAGAACCGGAACTCACCCGCGAGGAGGCCATCGGGCTCTTCTACTACGACGGTCACGGCAAGTATCACTTGGACACCGGAACGACCCTGGTGCCGATGGATCAGCGCAGCGTGATTCGCCATCTCAAGCTCATGGGATTCTATGACATCCCGGCGACGGAAGACGATCCACCCGTCGAGGTGATTTCCCCGATGCTCTGTGAAATTCAGACGAACCGCTTTGTCCGTAAGACAGATGACATTCACCGGGATGGACCCGCCGACCTTCTGGAACGCGCCTACGAACTGGCTTTCGATCCAGAGGCGGAACCGCCAGCCGACGAGTTGTGCATGAACCTCGGAGAATATCCGATTGCCGCTCGGGGAAACCTGACTTGCATCCAAGGGAAATCGAAGGTCGGGAAATCCTCGGTCGTCGCCGCGATCCTTGCAGCCTGCCAGCGCGGGAGCGGTGACGGCACGGGCGACACACTCTGTTTTGCGTGGGAGGGCAGCGACACCGGAACAATCATCCATCTGGACACCGAGCAGAGCGGCGGCGACTGGCACGCGCTGGTGCGCCGGTCGGTCACGCGCTCCGGTTTGCAGTCCGTTTCCAGCCGACTGGTTTCCATCCCGCTCGTCCGTTTCGCCCGCAGCGAACGTGCCGCCATTCTCGAACTGGTGTTAGACCGCGAACGTCGCGAACGAGGAAGCATCGACGCGGTGATCATCGACGGCGTTGCCGACCTGTGCGCTTCGCCCAACGACGAGGCAGAGTCACTGGAACTGGTGTCCCGTCTGCACGCTCTCTCCCAAGAATACGCCACGCCTATCTTCTGCGTGCTGCATGAGAATCCGGCAGGCGACGGCAAGACACGCGGTCACCTCGGGAGCGAACTGAACCGGAAAGCCTTCGCCAACCTCCGTATCGACAAAGACGCGGAGACCTCAGTTTCCACTATGTGGGGCATGGACATGCGCAAGCGTGACATCCCGCAGAACCAAGGCTTCTGCTTCGCGTGGGATGAAGAGGTCAGTATGCACACGTTCCAAGGCAGGGCGGCGGGCATCAAGGCGGCGAAGCGGGAGGAAAAGGCCATCATCGAGACACGGGAAAAGTGGGCTGACATCTTCGAGCATGCCGCCGCAAACGGGACAAAAGGCATTTGTCCCGTTTTATCGCCAGATGAAGCTGCTTCCATAATTCAGGACATGAACGGGACAAAGACCAAACCCAAGATCGACACCGTGAAAAAGCAGATGCAGCGGGCGGAAGACCTTGGAGTTCTCAAGAAAAAAGACCGTGGCAGGTGGGCATTCAACCGAACGGGACAAACGGGACATGATCGGGACAAATAACACCCTTCCCTATCACGAAAACGGGACAGGGACACGGCCCCCTATATATAAGGGGGCCAAGTGTCCCATTTCGTCCCGGCTCCATTTCCCAAGGCTTTCCCTGCAATACCATCACCCCAAAACCCGGCGCGGCGGCGGGCGGGAGGAAATCTATTAGCCGACCCGCTTCATGGCCGGGATGTTCCGACCCTCGTCCATTTCCCGTGCAATTTTACTTTTGCGTTTCCCACATAACGGAGATCCGGCGACCGGTCGGCACGGGGGCATCTGACAGGCAATCTCCGCATCTCACGGTGCGGTGACATGCGGATTGCGGCAATCTGTCCCACTGACATGAGGCACGGGAAACGCCAAAAAAGTGGGAAGCATGCAAGTTCACTTCCCACTGCTTCACGACGGCGACGGCCGAACGTGGAGCAATGTTTTGCCCTTGATTCAACAGGGCGGCGATTCGTAATTAATCCATGATCGCCACAGCTGAAACCCCTTCATGCAGCGCCGAACAACACGCCGAAATCTTGCGGCACGTCCGACTTGGTCGCCTCTTTGAACTGATGGATTGGGTGGCCTCAGGTCTGCCGACTCTGATTCCAGAATCCGAACGCCACAGAAATACAGACTCCCCAATTCGTGAGGCCATCAAGTGTGGAAATCACAGCATGGTCCGGTTCTTGTGGGAGAAATGCTGGCAGCGACAATGGGAGGCCGATTCATTGGTTTCAACTGCTCTGTGGGATGGCAATGCGGCAGCCTATGAAATTGCGAAGTATTTTCTGACTCAAGGTTTACCGCTTGGACGTGCCTCCGCATACAGCGTCTTCAAGACACATGACGATGAGTTGATTTATGCTGCCCTGAAACTCGGCCTCAGCGTGAGAGGTCCGGATGGATTCGCCGATGCCCTTTCCGCAACCGGACACTCCAAGCATCTGCTCCGCCTATTCCGAGAACTGCGAGCCGATTACCCGGACTTGGAGAAGGAAGGACTTCTTGCTCTGAAAGAAGCGGTGGAAGAGGGAAAAGTCCGGGCTGCAGCCCTCCTGACTTGGGCGGGAGTGGATCCACTGGTAGAGTTTCCCCAAGACCCCTACGACACGGACGACGATGATCCATACCTGAGTTCCGTTTTGGACAGCGTGCGACTCGACGACAAAACGAGGGACATGCTAAAGGCTCTCAAGATCGAACTAACCGACGAAATCTGGCTGAGGTTTCTGCAAACCGCTGGGTGGTTGAGTCCTGAACGCTTGGCGGAAATCTGGCACTGGAGAAAAAATCCAGAGGAAATCCTACTGGCGAATCCCGAGAAAGCCGCTGAATTTACCACTTCGATTTTGAAGCATCTCGAAAGTTGGCGCAACGATTGGGAACAAAAGCGCCGACAGGCGATTCAGTTGAAGGCTTGCGAATACTTCGCCCACTTGGGTCTGCCTTTCCTCGTCACCAAGGAGGACTATGAAATCCGCAGTCTGCGGCGTTCGTTTTCCAAAGTTCACGAACCGCAGGCTCTGGCACGGCTGTTCTGGGTGATTTACGAGCGCGGCGATGAAGCTCAGCGGGAGAGGCTGAAGGAGATCGTCAGAACGCCCAAGATGCAGTCCATCATCCGACAGCATGATAGCTTCTTGTTGAGGGATCTTGGTTTGGGTTCCAAACGCAGTCTCTCAATCAAAATCACCAAACGTGACCGGCCCTGGCACATCGAAGACTGCAAGGTGGTCTGTCCTTTCGAGAAGCCATCGAAAGTGAAGGAGGAGAAGCCCGTCCCGCAGCATCATGTCCCATACTACTCGCCGCCGCCTCCGGAGCCGCCGAGGCGAGGCTACTGGAATAAGTACAGCCATTTCCACCGATAGTGCTTGGGAGCGGCGACAGAAAGCCAACGAAAAACATGGATCGGTGGTGGTGACAGGTTAGACCTCACGATGGACGAGAGAGTCCATCTAACATCAAACCACCACAAGCCATGAACAAACTCTATTGGATCGTCTGCGACGACAAGGACACCAACTTATTCGAAGGTCGATTTCAGGGCCGCACACGCGGCGAAGCCTTGAAGTTCCTCAAGCAGTCCCTCGGCCGCAAGAGCCTTTGCGGACTGGTCTTCACCATCACTGAAATCCCGGTCCCTCTGATTCGTGAAATCGTCGCGGAAATCCTTGGCGGTGAAATGCCAGCCGCCGCACCGACACCCGTGCCAGTAGAGCGGGAACCAGAGGCACCGCTCGCCAGTCCCACACCTGTCGCCAGCGACGGCAGGCCCGGAAATCCCGGTTTCGGCGACGACCTTTGGGCGCAGGCCCGCGCCTTTTGGGAGGAATGCCGCTGCATCCGCAAGACCGCCGAGAAATTCGGACTGTCGCCCAATTCCGTGAAAACCCGCGCACGCCGGGAGGGATGGCGGAAATGAAGGTCGAAGTCGCCAAATACCGGAAACCGGATGGATTCCCGACCCGTCATTGGGCGGTGTTCGTGAATGGCGACCTGCTCGCCGTCACGCTCTACCGCAAGGGGGCGCTGGCCGTTGCGGCGGCTCTCACCGGCACGAACGGCGCTCACCCTGTCCTGACACGCGACGGACGGGGCGAGTCATCACCGGCGATGGTGCTGCGTTCCGAAGCGTGACATGGAATACGACGGTTGGTTGACACGGGAGGATTGGTGCAATGCAAAACCAACCAACTCCCGAATTTGACACGCTCCGCTCCCTTGTTTCTCAAGCCGAAACCTTGCACGCGGAACTTTCCACGCTCACCGCCGCCACACAGCAACTTGAGCAGATCAAGACCCGTATGGGCGATTGCCGTGATGAAGACGAGGCGCGCCAGCTTTTGTCCGAGATGCGCAACGCCGAAGAGGCTGTCGTCATCAAGCAGATCCGAGGCAAACGCATCACTGCCGACCTTGAATACGTCATTGCCGGTGCCGAGACCGCCCGCCAGGCAGCCCAATCGGAGGCCGGAGCGGTTCTTCACCATGCACCGCAGGAGGTCGCCAATGCGATCAAAGACCTTGTCGAAACGTGCCGCCATGAAAGCCGCAAGCCCCGTGATCCACGCTCGCTCGATGATGTAATTCATACCCTCGTCCCGATGGCTGTCGCGAATCGGCTGGAAGAATACCTTCGTTCATCAAGTCGGCTTTACTGCCAAGAAACCGATCCGATTTCCCGCAAGCTCGAAGTGCTCCAGCAATCCGTCGCCTATCTGCAACACCTCCACGATGGCCGCGACGAACTCACCGCCGAGACCGCTCGCGTCGTCGCCGCCTGCGCCGCGTTTCGGAAAGCCTACGCCAGACACTGAGTCGCCATGCACAATCCCATCGAGGCATTTCGCGAGTCAGCGGATCGGCTCATGTCCATCCCCGGCATCTTGGATACGTTGGAAATCTCCTTGGCTCGCGCCGAGGAGCTACCCGGCCTCATCGCCCGGTCCTCGTGTCCTCTGGAACGCGAGCGATACAGGGAGGAGCAAGCCGCCCTCGGAAATCCTGCTGCCATGCGCGCACGAAAAGCCGGATTTGAACATGAGCTTCGGCTCGGATTGCTCGGTATCAGGCAACCGTTGCATGCCGCCATTGACGCCGCGAGGGCAGCGGTCACGACCACAGCCGGGGGCGCGGAGGCCGTGCAGACACTCCCATTCGCCTGCCGCCACCTGAGCATGCTGGCACGCTACCGCGACCCACTGTCGCCCACGGAAAGCATTAGGCTCCGTCTTGGACTTCTTGAAGCGGCGAGATTTGTGATCGACGCGGCGATGGATGCTTTGGACGAAATTCGCTTCGAGGCGACGCAACGACGTTCATTACTATGATGGCAACAAAGGCAAGCCCAGTTCCTTCAGGAACGCGTTGTGCTTCTTGGTGGCCATACGGACGGTCTTCTCGATGTTCATCAGCTTCTTGTTCTCGTCCTTCAAGACGATCTCTTCTTCCTCGACCGCAGTGCTGATGTAGCGAGAGATGTTGAGATTGAACTCGTTTTTCTCAATCTCCTCCATGCCCACGCGCCTGGCGTAGCGCTCGATTCGTTCCGGGCGTCTTTGGTAGGTCTCGATGATCTTATCGATGTTCTTCTTCGTTAGGACGTTCTGGCGCTTGCCTTTGTCAAAGTGCTCGGCGGCGTTGATGAAGAGCACGTCGTCGGGCTTCTTGCACTTCTTGAGCACGAGGATGCAGACGGGGATGCCAGTGGAGTAGAAGAGATTGGCGGGCAGACCGATGACGGTATCAATATGTCCGTCCTTGAGCAGTTTCTTGCGGATTTTCTCCTCGGCTCCGCCACGGAAGAGCACGCCGTGGGGCAGGATGATCGCCATAACGCCTTCGTCTTTGAGGAAGTGAAAGCCGTGAAGCAAAAAGGCGAAGTCCGCAGCAGATTTGGGGGCGAGGCCGTGGTTTTTAAAACGCACGTCATCGGCCATGTTCTCGCTGGGTTCCCATCGATAGCTGAAGGGCGGGTTGGCGACGATGGCATCGAAATACGGTTTCTTGGCCGGGTTGAGTTCCCGCAACATATCCCATTCGTTGAGCAGGGTATCGCCGTGGAAGATCTCGAACTCAGTGTCCTTCACTCCGTGCAGCAGCATGTTCATGCGGGCCAGATTGTAGGTGGTGATGTTCTTTTCCTGACCATAGATCTTCCCAATGGTGCCGCCCTCGTCTGCAATACGCTTGCGGACGTTGAGAAGCAGCGAGCCGGAACCACAGGCGAAGTCCATCACGCTTTCCAGGCGTTTCTTCGGACCACGGTCGGGAG
>CANBTO010000063.1 GCA_947372405.1 Verrucomicrobiaceae bacterium | reverse complement strand
GAGGGCGTCGGTGATTTTCGGTTTCATAGGATGTGCTGGTTCTGTTGATGGGGCACATCAGCGGAGAAAGCACTTACACAAAATTTATGACACCCCCCAAGGATCGACCAATTGATAACACACCATGCCCTCTTCGCTTCAGTTCCAGTGAACATGTCTCAATGAAAGAACCTGCCGGAGAGGATTACGGCAATGCCAAACGGCTGGAACCAAGGACAAGCACCGTGCATTTCACTCCTCAATCTGCTCCAACAACAACTTCAGGATCTTCCTCGCCGAGTCCGGGATGACGGTGCCGGGGCCGAAGATGGCGGCGGCTCCGTTCTGATAGAGGTAGTCGTAGTCCTGGGCGGGGATGACGCCGCCGCAGACGATCATGATGTCCTCGCGACCGAGTTTCTTCAATTCGGCGACGAGCTGCGGCAGCAGTGTCTTATGACCGGCGGCGAGCGAGCTCATGGCGACCACATGCACGTCGTTCTCGACGGCCTGTTTCGCGGTTTCCTCGGGGGTTTGGAAGAGCGGACCGATGTCGACGTCGAAGCCCATGTCGGCGTAGGCGGTGGAAACGACCTTGGCGCCGCGGTCGTGGCCGTCCTGGCCCATCTTGGCGACCATGATGCGCGGGCGGCGGCCTTCGGCGGCTTCAAATTGCTTGATGAGATCGGGGATGTCCTTCATGTCGCCCTGGTTGTTGAATTCCTTGCCATAGACGCCGGAGATGGAACGGATGACGGCCTTGTAGCGGCCGAAGTGGACTTCCATGGCATCGGAGATTTCACCGAGCGAGGCGCGGGCTTGGGCGCATTCGATGGCGAGTGCTAACAGATTGCCTTCGCCGCCACCAGCGCATTCGGTGAGGGCCTTGAGGGTTGCCTGGCACTTGGATTCGTCGCGTTCGGCGCGGAGTTTCTTGAGGCGCTCGATTTGGGAAATTCTAACCGCGGTGTTGTCCACATCGAGGATGTCGATCGGGGCTTCATGGGCGAGGCGGTATTTGTTCACGCCGACGATGGTTTCCTCGCCGGAGTCGATGCGCGCCTGGCGGCGTGCGGAGGCCTCCTCGATGCGCATCTTGGGAATGCCCGCTTCGACGGCTTTGGACATGCCGCCGTATTCCGCGGCTTCCATGATGTGTGCCCAAGCGCGGTGGATGAGTTCGTGGGTGAGGGCTTCGAGATAGTAGGAACCGCCCCAAGGATCGATGACGCGGCAGATCGATGTCTCGTCCTGCAGGAAAATCTGCGTGTTGCGGGCGATGCGGGCCGAGAAGTCGGTGGGCAGCGCGATGGCTTCGTCGAGCGCGTTGGTGTGCAGCGATTGCGTGTGGCCGAGCGTGGCGGCCATGGCCTCGATGCAGGTGCGGGCGATGTTGTTGTAGGGGTCCTGTTCGGTGAGGGACCATCCGGATGTCTGCGAGTGGGTGCGCAGCGCGAGCGACTTCGGGTTCTTCGGGTTGAAGGTCTTGACGATCTTCGCCCAAAGCACGCGGGCGGCGCGCATTTTCGCGACCTCCATGAAGTGGTTCTTTCCCTGTGCCCAGAAGAACGAAAGGCGCGGTGCGAAGGCGTCGATGTCGATGCCCGCGGCGATGCCGGTGCGGAGGTATTCCCAGCCGTCGGCGAGGGTGTAAGCCATCTCGAGGTCGGCGGTGGCGCCGGCTTCCTGCATGTGATAGCCGGAGATGGAAATGGAGTTGAACTTCGGCATCTTCTGCGAGGTGAACTCGAAGATGTCGGCGATGATCTTCATCGAAGGGCCGGGCGGATAGATATAGGTGTTCCGCACCATGTATTCCTTGAGGATGTCATTCTGGATGGTGCCGGCGAGCTGTTCGAGCGTGGCACCTTGCTCCAATGCGGTGACGATGTAGAAGGCGAGGATGGGAAGCACCGCGCCGTTCATGGTCATGGAGACGGAAACCTTGTCGAGCGGGATGCTGTCGAAGAGCACCTTCATGTCGAGGATCGAGTCGATGGCGACACCGGCCTTGCCGACATCGCCGACGACGCGCGGGTGGTCCGAGTCATATCCGCGGTGGGTGGCGAGGTCGAAGGCGACGGAGAGACCCTTTTGACCGGCGGCGAGGTTTCTCCGATAGAACGCGTTGGATTCCTCGGCGGTGGAGAATCCGGCGTATTGGCGGATGGTCCAGGGCTGGAAGCAATACATCGTGGCGTAAGGACCGCGGAGGAAGGGAGCGATGCCGGCCTGATATTTCAGATGCTCCATGCCATCGATGTCGTCTTCCGTGTAGAGCGGCTTGACGGGGATCTTCTCCATGGTGTCCCAGACAATGGAACCGATGGGCTTGCCTTGGTCTTTCTCGAGGGCTTTGCACCACTGGTCGTAGCCCGTTTTGGATGGGGCGGTGGTGTAGGGGATGTCTGCGAAGGCGGGGCGGGACATGGTTTTACAAAGTGAGATGTGCCGAGTGAGAAGTGATAAGTGGAAAAGATGACATCGGAATACTTTTAACCAATAACCTTTAACCCATAACTCCGGCGACCTTGAGGAGCTGTTCGTTGAGTTCGTAGTTGTTGCTGCGGACGTTGACGAATTCATCAACTCCGGCGGCACGCCAGGCGGCTTCGTTATCACCGGGGGCTCCGGCGACCAACAGGGTGACACTGGGTTTCGCGGCTTTGACGGCGGCGGCGAGCGGGGCGACGGTTTCCTGATAGGTAGCGTCGTCGGAGGTGATGACCGCGATGTCGGACTTGCTGGCGGTGAGGGCGGCGATGGCATCCTCGTTGGTCTTGAAGTCGCGCGCTCCATCGACGGTGAAACCGGCGGCTTCGAAGAACGAAGCGGTCCAGTCGGCGCGCAGGCGGTAGCGGCCGGAGGGGCCGATGTTGAGTTGAAGGATGGCTGGCGCAGCACCGTTTTTCGCGGCGAAGGCGGCCGAGGCGTCGCGGAGGGCTTCGTATTCCTCGGCGGCGCGGTGAGATGGCAGGGCGGTGACCGTTGGCGCGCCTTCGCTGTTCGTCAGGCCGATGGCAATGGCGATCGAAATCTTGCTGGCTCCGTTTTTCGCCGCGGCGATGGCTTGTTCGACCATGGATGCATCCGCGGACGCGGTGATATCCACCGGTTGTGGCGGCGGGGCTCCGGGGACCGGTTGGCCGGCCTTGCATTCGGGTGCGAGGATTTCGAGTTTTTTGCCCTTGAGATCGGGATACATGTTGGAGCCGACGATCTTGTCCTTGCGGCGGCGGATGTTCTGGAACTTCGCCTTGCAGACGGTTTCGACGGACTGTTGGACGGAACCGCTTTCGAGAGCGGCGATCATGCCGCCTTGTTTCTCGATGCCTTGGAAAATCTCCCAGCTTTTCGCGGCGATCTTGTCGGTGAGCCATTCGATATAGGTGGAACCGCCGGCGGGGTCGATCACTCTATCAAGTCCGCACTCCTCGCGGAGGATGGTGTGGATGTTGCGGGCGATGCGGCGCGAGAACTCGTCCGACTTGCCGGAGATCTCATCGTAGGGTCCGACATGCAAACTGTCCACGCCACCGACGACGGCGGCGAAGGCTTCCGCGGTGACGCGCAGCATGTTGGTGTGCGCGTCGTAGGTCGTCTTGTTCCACTTCGAGGTGCAGGCGTGGATGTGGACCGGCGCGTTTTCGACGCCATAGGCGGCGGCCACCTTGCTCCAGAGCCAGCGTGCGGCGCGGATCTTGGAGATCTCCATGAAATAGTCCGAGCCCACGGCGAGGCTGATGCGAATGTGGGGGAGCACGGTCTCCGGCGAGAGCCCGCGGGCTATCATTTCCTCGATATAACAAACGAGGGTGGAGATGACATAACCGAGTTCCTGGGTGGCGGTGGCTCCGGCGTTGTGATAGACGTCGCCCTTGACCGCGATGGTATGGAGCTGCGGCGCGTTCTTCGCGGCGTAGGCCGTTAGAGCCGCCATGTGGTCGAAGCGGGTTTTGAACGATTGGCGGAGCGCGCCATGGGAGACGAGCTGGCCGAGCGGATCGTTTTCGAAACCACCGCGGAGCTTGTTTGAGGGAACGCCGAGTTGTTCGGTGGCGGCGATGACGAGCGCGGCGACGGGCACGCTGGACGGTCCGCATTGCCAGTAGATGGAGATGGCATCGATGGTAACCCCGGCGAGCGCGGTCTTCACGTCGTCCACCGTGTTGATGGCGGCTCCGCCATGACAGCAGACGGGTTGGCCGCAGCCGACGACGATGTTCAACTCGCTTTGGCCGCCGTTGAGGCCTTCATGGATCACTGCGTTGAGTTCGGTGGGTGAAGCGGCCTTGAGTTCCTGCGAAACCTCCCATCCGGCTTTCAGGAAACCGCCCGCATGGCTGCCTCTCACCAGTGAGTCCGCTCCGGGGAAATGTTTCCGGTGTTCGAGATCCGCAATGTCCTCGCGGCGGTAGATCGGCTGGATGGTGATGTCCTCGTACGTCTTGCTGACGAGTTTCTGCTCGAATGAAGCGCCCTTGAGCAGTGCTTCCGCAGCGGCGTGCCATTGCTCGTAGGAGTGTTCCGGGAATTCGGTTAGAAGGTCGGACATTTGAAAATTGGAGATTGAAATTTCGGATCAGAACTTCGTGTTCCGCATGTCGCCGGTCTGAAGAAATGTCTCGTGGAAAGCGAATGCGGAGCGGAATGACTGTGGAGTGTGCCCGTTTTCAGTAAGTTTGAAGTAATGCCACAGGAGATCGCGGTAGGACGGATCCACACAATTGCCGATGATCAGGGCCGCGCGTTCACGGGGATCCTTGCCGCGGAGGTCGGCGACGCCGTGTTCGGTGACGAGCACCTGCACGGAGTGTTCGCTGTGGTCCATGTGCGAGCACATCGGGACGATGGCGGAGATGTTTCCATCCTTGGCGGTGGAAGGGCAGGTGAAGATGGAGATATATGCGTTGCGGGTGAAGTCGCCGGAGCCGCCGATGCCGTTCATCATCTTCTGGCCGAGCACGTGGGTGGAGTTGATGTTGCCGAAGATGTCGGCTTCCAGCGCGGTGTTGATGGAGATGATGCCGATGCGGCGGACGATCTCCGGGTTGTTGGCGATTTCCTGCGGGCGCAGCAGTAGGCGGCCGCGGAAGGCGTCCAGATTGTCATAGATGCTTTGAAGCACGGCATCGGTGACGGTGAGGGAGACGCCGCTGACGAACGAGCATCGATCCTGTTTGACGAGATCGATGACCGAGTCCTGAATGACTTCCGAATACATCTGGAAGCGCGGGATTTCCGGGTGTTCGCCCATCGCTCCGAGAACCGCGTTGGCCACGTTGCCCACACCGGACTGGATCGGCAGGAAACTGCCCGGGATATGGCTATTGCGAAGTTCCGCGGCGAGGAACTCGGCCACGTTCCGGCCGATCCTCGTGGTGACTTCTGTGACCGGGGAGAAGTCCTTCACCTCGTCCTTGCGGTCGGAATAAACGATGCCGGCGATCTTTTTCGGGTCCACCCATACGCGCTGGGTGCCGATGCGGTCGTCTGCGGCGCAGATCGGAATGGGACGGCGGTGGGGCGGGGACTTCGGTTCGTAGATGTCGTGGAAACCCAGAAGTTCCTTCGGATGGCGGCTGTTGACCTCGATGAGGATTCGTTTGGACTCGGTGAGGAAGGTGGGCGCCGCGCCGACGCTGGTTGTTAGAAGAATCTTGCCGTCCGGCGAGACGTCGGCTGCCTCGACGATGGCCCACTCGAGCTTGCCGAGGAATCCATAGCGCACGTATTGCGGCAGAAGGGACAAGTGCATGTCGAAGAAATGCGTCTTGCCCGCGTTGATGCTGGCGCGCAGGTCCTTATCCGATTGATATGGCGTGCGGAACATGATGGCGTCCGCCCTGGCGAGTTCGCCGTCCAGGGAGGGTCCGGTGGACGCGCCGGTGATGACGCCGACCTTGAATTCCCGGTTGGCGGCGTGTTCCTCGCGGGCCTTGGCGGCGATCGCGGTGGGGATGACCTTGGCGGCTCCCGCAGGAGTGAAACCGCTGAATCCGATGATGTCGCCGTGATTCACGAGGGCGGCCGCCTCTTCTGCTGTTAGGACCGGATATGGACTGTTCATTCTGAAATGGAATCGTTGGAAACTTGTTCAGCCGATCGTGAAGAGGACTTGTCCCTCCTCGACGGCCTCGCCCACCTTGACATGGATGGCCTTGATGGTGCCGCTGGCGGGCGCGTTGATGGAGGTATACATCTTCATGGCTTCCAGGGTGACGACGAGGTCGCCCTCGTTCACGGTGGCTCCCACCTCTACGGCGATGGCCTGAACGAGACCTGCGAGCGGACTCGTGGCGTCGCCTGCGGCCGCTGGAGCGCGGGAGGAGGATGGTGCCGGAGCGACGCTCACGGGTGCCGCTACCGGAGCGGCGGCGCGTATGACGGGAGCGTGGCTTGATTCGGGTTCGTCTCCATCGATTTTCTCAACGATGACGTCGTAAGCCTTGCCGGAAACAGTGATGCGAAGATGTTCCATGTTGGTGTGATGTTAGCGGATTCTATGAGAAGTGAGAACCGACTGGCGGCCAGCCTTTTCCCAAGTGGTGCTCTGGTGTTTGACGGAGACGATGCGGTGGGGCTGATCCATGAAACATGTTACGGCTGCGGCGATGGCCGCAAGAATCTCCGGGGCGATCTCGTCCTCAGCAGGTCTTGCCGCTGGCTGGGGTTTGGCGTTGGCAGGCGGCGTGTTGGAAGCTGCGGCAACAGTCTGTGGAGGAGCGGCGCTTGCCTGAACCGCCGCTGCCTGAGGCGGTGCGGAAGCCGGTGGAGCAGGCTTTACGACCAGCGATCTCACGCCTTTGAAAACGGCCATGATGATGGCGGCGATGCCGATCAAACGCAGCATGTCGTCGAAGCCCGTGCTGCCGATGGGGCCGATGACCGCGAATATGGAACACAGGTTCATGGGTGGTTCAAAGTGGGATGTTGCCGTGTTTCTTGGGCGGACGTGATTCATGTTTGGCCATGATGCCGCGGAAGGCGAGTGCAAGCGTGCTGCGCGAGACCGCCGGGTTGATGACATCGGTGATCATGCCGTTGCTGGCGGCCTGATAGGGCGACGCGAACTTGTCGGTGTAAGCGGCGCGGAGTTCCTTTTCGAGCGCCACCGGATCCTTTGCTTCGTCGAGTTCCTTCTTGTAGAGCACCTTCAATGCTCCCTGGGCTCCCATGACCGCGATCTCGGCGGTGGGCCATGCGAAGACGAAGTCCGCGCCCATGTCGCTGGAGCACATCGCGAGATAGGCTCCGCCGTAGGCCTTGCGGCAGATGAGGGTGATCTTCGGCACGGTGCCGGAAGCCCAGGCGAAGAGCATCTTCGCGCCGTGGCGGATGATGCCGCCGCGTTCCTGGGCGAGGCCGGGCATGAAACCCGGAACGTCCACGAGCGAGAGCACGGGGATCGAGTAGATGTTGCAGACGCGGATGAAGCGGGCGGCCTTGTCGGACGAGTCGATGTCGATGCAGCCGGCCTTGACCATCGGCTGGTTGGCGATGATGCCGATGACGAGGCCTTCGAGCCTGGCGAAACCCACCAGCATGTTAGGAGCGAAGTCCGGCATGATTTCAAACCAGCTTCCCGGGTCCATGAGGCGCTGGATCACCATCTGCATGTCGAGCGGGGACTTGGGGTCCGGCGGGATGATCTCGTTCATGCCCGGGTCCTCGGTGAGCTCGATCTCGTTGTTCATCTTGTGCGGCGGATCGCTCAGGTTGTTGGATGGCAGGTAATCCAACAGTTTTTTCGCAAGCTCGATGGCATGGTTGTCGTCATCGGCGATGAGGTGGATGTTTCCGCTGACCTGCGCGTGTGCGTCGGCGCTGGCGAACTGGTCGAGCGAGGCGCTCTGGCCGGTGGCGGCCTTGATGACGTCCGGGCCGCAGATGAACATGTTGGAGTTCCGGCGCGTCATGATGATGAAATCCGTCAGAGCCGGAGAGTAGGCGGCACCACCGGCGCAAGGGCCAGCGATGATCGAGATCTGCGGGACGACACCGGAAGCGAGAACGTTGCGGAAGAAGATCTGTCCATAGCCGGCCAGGGCGTCGATGCCTTCCTGGATCCGGGCTCCGCCGGAGTCGTTGATGCCGACGACGGGTAGGCCGGCCTTGATCGCGAAGTCCAGCAGGTCGCAGATCTTCTTGGCGTGGATGCGTCCGACGGCACCGCCGCCGACGGTGAAGTCCTGTGCGAAGGCGGCGACCTGGCGGCCATCGACCACCCCGGTGGCGCAGACGACTCCGTCACCCGGCATCTTGCGTTTTTCGAGACCGAAGTTCGTGCAGGAGTGATGGGCGTGCATTCCGAACTCGATGAAGTTTCCTCCGTCGAAGAAGGCTGCGAGACGCTCGCGTGCGCTGAGCAGGCCTTTTTCGTGGCGTTTCTCGATGCGGTCGATGCCGCCGCCGACGAGGGCCTCCTCCCTGCGTTGTTCGAGTGCTTCCAGAAGTGATTTGTCGATGGCCATGATTTTTTATGTTGGGCGTTGAAATAGGTGGCGGTTTCAGCGGACGGGCTGGCAGAATTCGGTTAGAACTCCGAAAGTGGATTTCGGATGGAGGAAGGCGACGAGTTTGTCCCCGGCTCCCTCGAAGGGCACCTCGTGGATGAGGCGCGCGCCTTTTTCCTTCGCTTTCGCCAACTGGCCGGTGATGTCATCCGTGGCAAAGGCGATGTGGTGGATGCCCGGGCCGTTTTTTTCGAGAAACTTGGCGATCGGGCTTTCGTCCGAAGTGGGTTCGAGGAGTTCGATGTGGACATCGCCAGCGGCGAAAAAGGCGGTGCGGACCTTCTGGGACTCCACTTCCTCGCGGCCTTCGCAGTGCAGGCCGAGCACGTCCTGATAGTATGCGACGGACTCGTCGAGCGAGCGGACTGCGATTCCCAAGTGGTCGATTTTGGTGATCATCGTGAAGGATGTGGTTTCGTTACGGCGTGATGTTCGCAGGTCACGGGCAGGCAGCACCGCAGGAAGTCGCTAAGGCTGCGCGTATTTTACCCCTTCGCCCATTCCATCTGTAAGGACCGTTGTAAATGCTCCTCGGTGAGTCCAGACCATAGCATTTTCCGCGTGATGTTCCTTGCTGCCTGCCTCAGTTCCGGGATTACGCCCGCGGGTCCTCGTGCCATGGGACACCCGCATCCGCGCTACGCTGGAGATCGGCGATCACCTGCGCGCCCAGCAGCAGGATCAGCGCGACGGACTCCATGGTGAAGAGCACGATGACGATGGTGGCCATCGATCCATAAACCACGTTGACGACGGAAACCGTGGTGTAATAGGCGACGAGCAGGTGGCGGGTGATTTCCCAAAGTGTTGCTGCGGTGAGGCCGCCAGCCAGGGCGCGGCGGAACGAGACCTTTTCGACCGGCATCATCTTGTAGAACAATGTGAACAGCAGCACCAGCCCCAGCACGCCTGTGAGATAAATCATGAGGCCGACATGGTTGCGCAACAGCGCGTCGATCTCCGGAAACGGATGGCTGACCTGGGTCTGTGCGTCGATGATGGCGTTGACGGAGGTCACACAGATCAGCCCTGCGGCGACGATGAGGATGAACAGGTAGGGCATGAGGGCGGACACCCAGAACTTCCGTTTCAGAGCGGGGAGGGGACGGTGGAAGATGATGGCGAAGGCGTCCTCAAGAACCCGAAAGGCCATCGAGCTGAAAAACAACAGGCTCAGGCCCCCGATCCATCCGACGAACCTGCGGTTTTCGAGAAACCCTTCGAGGACCTGCGACAAGGTGGGTGTGAAGCCCGGGGCGATCAGGGACACCTCGTTGGTCAGTGATTCCATCAGCAGCTTGTGGTCGGAGAAATGCGAGAGGCCCACCATCACCACCGCGGAGAGAGGGATCAGCGAGAGCATCATGTTGAAGGCCACTGCGCTTGTTAGAAGCAGGCCGTGGTTGTGCAGGAAGAAGTCCCGCAGCACGCGGCTTGCGAACCGAAGCAGTTTCGGCATGCGGTATTCCATCTGGCTCGAGTCTGCGGCGCTCGCGGCCTTCGCGCAAACGGAAACGCCGCAAGCGCTTCAAAGATTGAGCGAGAGGTCGATCAGGTTGAGGAAGTCCGAGCGGTCTGCGGAGAGCGATCCGGACGCGGTCTCGCGGGCGAGGGCGGCGAGCAGGTCGGTATCGATCAGGCCGCCGGGTTCTCGGACCAGCCAGAGGGCGTAGGTGCAGACGAGCGCCGCGAAGCGTGCGTCATCCGAAGGTTCGGCATCGCCGTGGCGCTGGAGCGTGACGGGTGCGGCGGGTTGGTCGTTGACGGACCATTCGACGGAACCGAGGTCTCCGGCGGGGGTGGAGGGTTCGATCTCGATGGCGAGCGTGGCTGAGGATCTGGCAGGCAGCCGGGTGGGCAGCGGTTGGCTGTCCTGGCCCACGACGGAGGAGAAACCTAACAGACGATAGCGGCGGACGTTGGCGGAGTCCGCGTGGAAGACAGCCTTGATATCGCAATCGGTGTTTGAACTGTCCCGGATGGAGATGATGACGAGGTTGGCGGAAGGTTTCCACGGGCAGGCCGTGGTTTCGGTGGAAATGGTGGCCGTGTGGGAGATGGCGCCGTCGTCACGGTTGTCCGGGTGCCAGCTCTTGGCGGGCATCTTCGCCACTACGGTGAGACCCGCCGGACGGAGGGAGAAACTGTTCAACATTTCCTCGAGGCGCACCGCGTTGTGGTCCGGCAGCTCGCGTTTGGTGATGACCGACTGGCGGATCCATTCGAGGCTGGATTTTCCGGACTGGACGGGAAGTTCGAGCGTCGGAAATTCCGCGGCGGCGATGTAGTCGCGGGCGCGCAGCACGGGCAGGGCGGAGTCCGGTAAACCGGCACCGGAAGAAGTGTTGGAGGCTTGCTTTCCGCGGTCTTGTGGGCCTGGGGCGGGCATCAGCCTGACGCTAGGGCTTTGGAGTCCGGGGCTTTCTTTTCCGCCGACGGGAGTGCCGTCGTTGGAAACGGCGGGCTGATGCGGTGTTTCCGGTTGATAGTGCAGAAACAGGAAGGCGAGGCCGAGTGCCGCCGCTGCTGCCAGTGGAACGAAAATCCTGGCACGGGGCATGCGGCTGATCCTGGTGGAGTGGTCGCGTCCGGCGGCCTCCGCTGCGGCGCGGAGGATGTTTTCGCGCTGTGACTGATGAAGGGCGGTTGGCGCGGTCGGCAGTGTTTCCGTTAGAACCCGCTGGATGGTCCGTAGTTCCCGCAGCGCGTCATGGAGCGCGGCGTCCTCCGTCACCGCCTGTTCGACAGCCTTGGCTTCGCTCTCCGGCAGTTCGCCGAGAAGGAAAGCGGTGAGGCGCGGGTCTTCGGTGTGAAGTTTCATGGAGATGCTTTTAGTATTTCAGGTCCTCCGGCAACAGGTCGCGCAGGCGTTTGAGGCCGGTGTGGATGAGAAAGCCGATGTTACCCGAGGTGAGCCCGGTGACGGACTGGATTTCCTGATAGCTGAGCCCCTGCTGGAACTTGAGCAGGATGACGTCACGCTGGTTGTTGGAGAGGCGGTCGAGCAGGGCGGCAACCCGGGCGCTGCGCTCCTCCTGCCACGCCTGTTCGTCGGGTTGGAGGCCGGGTCCGGCGACTTTCCGCCAGCGGATCTCCTCAAGCGGTGTAGTTCGTTTCTCCTTGCGGAGGATGTCGAGAGCGCGGTTCCGGCAAACAGTAAAGAGCCATGACTTGAGACCCTCCTTGACCTTGTCCGGATCCTGCTGACAGAGCCGGATGAAGGTTTCCTGGACCACGTCGCGGGCGCGTTCGGTATCGTTGAGAATGGTGGTGGCATATCCGATGAGGGGCGATTCAAAGTCCGCCATGGCTTGCTCGATGAACTGCTCACGAGTCTGCGGCATGGAGGCTTTGTCGATGGAGTGGTGGATGTTCACCGTGGAAACGCTCGGGTGGCCGGAAATCTTGGGGAAAAATCAGCCGACCGCTTTTTTCAGAGATTCTCAGGCTTCTGCAGCAGCTCGGAAACCCGGTTGAGCAGGAGTCCGACATCCCCGCCATCAACGACGCGGTGGTCGAAGGTGATGAAGATTTCCGCGACGGTGGCGGGCAGGAATACCTCCACCTCCTCGCTCCAGACCGGTTTTTTCACGCCGGCTCCGATGCCGAGGATGAGCGTTTCATTGGGCAGCGGGATGGGTGTGCCAAGAGTCAGTCCGAAGGTGCCGAAGTTGGTGACGGTGGCGATGCCGCCGCGGCAGTCGTCCTCGCTCAGACGGCGCAGGCGTCCGCGGTTCACCAGATCGCCGTATTCCTCCATCAGGTCGCGCAGGGGTTTTTGATCCACCTTGCGGACAACAGGCACCAGCACGCCGTCTTCGACCTGCACGGCCACGCCGATGTCCAGCGAGCGGGGATGCACGATCTTGTCGCCGATCAGGTAGCCGGCGGTGGAGGGTTTTTCCGCGACGGCAAGCGCGAAAGCGCGCAGCATGTAGAGCGTGAGTCCGGGCTTCGGCGATTGCTCGCGACGGTGGGCCAGAACGCGGTCCAGCAGAACGGGAAGTCCTACAGTGGCCAGCGGGCGCGTCCAACTGCGGCGCATCGCATCCGCCACGGCGAGACGCATGGGCGAGGCCTTGGTGCTGGGCCAGGCTTCGAGATAGTCCAGGAAACGTTCGAGATCCTCCACGGTCACGCGGCCACCCGCGCCGGTTCCCGCCACGGCGGAAATGTCCGCTTCACGCAGCCCGAGATCGTCCATGCGCGCGCGCATCCGCGGTGAAATGTAATGAGCGCCCATGGTGCCGGCGGGAACCGGCAGGCCTTTGACGCTGGGGACCACGGCGGGTGCCTCCTCGTAGGCGTCGCCATCGTCGATGGCGAAGTGAAGGTTCGCCTCCGCACTGGCGGATGAATCGGTGGCGGTGCGTTTTGCTTCCAGTGATTCGAGGGTGTCCACGCCGGTGCGTGCGACCTCATCGGCAGTGACCTCCAGCAAGCCTAACAAAGATCCCACCGAATAGGAAACGCCCTCCTGCGCCTTGATTTCGGAAACGATGCCGTTGCAAAGCGTGGTCACGCCCATGACCGCCTTGTTGGTCTCCACCTCGATGATTTCCTGATCGGTGCGGACCGTGTCACCCACCGCGACGCCAAGGCGGATGACGGTGGCCTCGGCAATGGACTCGCCGAGCTGGGGCATGAGGATGGGAACGGTGGGCATTTGCGGGAGAGTTGATGGTTTGTGGTTGATGGTTGATGGTCTGGAGATGGAGGAGCTGGATCTTGCTCTCAACCATCAACCCTCAACTCTCAACTTGCGGCGGGTGTTCATGAACGTGAGTGACCGGTTGTGCGTGTGGTTAGAACGTAAGCAGCTTGCGGAGCGCCTCGCAGATCGACTCGGGGGTGGGCCGGTGGGCCGCCCAGAGCTTCGGATGATAGGGGACGGGCGTATCGCGTGCGTTGAGCCGTTGCGGCGGCGCGTCTAACAAATGAAAGCCCTCCTCGGTGACACGTGCGACAACCTCGGCCGTCACACCGCCCCATGGAAACGCCTCGCCGACCGCCAACAGGCGCCCGGTCCGTGCGACTGAGGCCAGCACGGTGTCGATGTCGAGCGGTTTCACCGACCGCAGATCGACCACTTCGATCTCCCAGCCGTCCTGATGAAGCCTTTCGGCGGCGCGCACGGCCTCGTGGACCATCGCGCTGTAGGCCACGACGGTCGCGTGTTTTCCGGGGCGGATGATGCGGGCCTGGCCGATGGGCAGGTGGTCGCCGTTGATCGACTTGGCCTTGAGCCAGCGGTAGAGGAACTTGTGTTCGCAGAAGATGACCGGGTCATCAAGAGCGACGGCGTCGATGAGCATGTGATAGGCGTCGCCGACCGTCGCGGGTGTTAGAACGACGAGTCCCGGGTACTGGGCGTAGATGCCCTCCATGCTCTGGCTGTGGAAGGGGCCGGAGCCGGCGGTGCCGCCGGAGGGCAGGCGGACTGTGATCGGGATCGGCATGCCGGTCCGATAGAAATGCGTGGCGGCCTGGTTGACGATCTGGTTGAAGGCGATCGACGAGAAATCCGCGAACTGCATCTCGATGATCGGGCGCATGCCCTCGATGGCGGCTCCCACGGCCAGCCCCATCATCGCGTCTTCTGATAGAGGACTGTCGAAAACGCGGCCGGGGAACATGTCCGAAAGTCCCTTGGTGGCTTTGAATGCGCCGCCGAAGGTGGCGATGTCCTGGCCGTAGAGAAACACGCGCGGGTCTTCTCGCAGCATGGTTTCCTGCGCCTCGCGGATGGCATCGATATAGGTCACGCTCACGGGAAAACAGGCTGGGCGGCGGGTTGGGAGTAGGGCAGGGGAAATTTGGTGGCGAGTGCCGTCCAGTCCTCGTGGTAGGGATCCGGCGGCGCTTCCTGCTGGGCTTGGGCGACGGCGCGCTGCACCTCTTCTGCGAACTGGTCCTGACAGGCGAAAATCTCATCCACGGTGGCGATGCCGTTTTCCACGAGCTGGCGCATGGCCACCTCGATACAGTCCCGTCCATAGTGCCCCTTGCGGATTTCCTCAGGGACATAAGAGCCGTCGTCATGCTCGCCGTGGCCGGAGAGCCTGAGCAGCCGCGCCACCACCATC
>CANBTO010000062.1 GCA_947372405.1 Verrucomicrobiaceae bacterium | reverse complement strand
CCTTTGCCCATGCCGGTGATTTCATACAACTGCCAGTAATAATCCCGCACCAGGTATTGCTCGGTCGGCGCGCCGGTCACCATGCTGAACACCGCCTTTTTCCCATCCCAGTGCACGCAGGGTTCGCGCACGGCGATTCCACGGGCTCCCTGCCGCCCCGGGTTGCCGAAGCCGGCCGCAGCCGTTAGATTTTTCAGTGTGCCGTCCGGGTAGCGGATATACAGGTCGCCGCCACGTGCCGCGCTTGAAAGCGTCCCCTGATGGTTGCCGAAAACCGAGCACACGGTGGTGAAGTCGTCCGGGACCGGCACCTGCGTCACGAAGAGGATCGGGTTCGACAACACCGGAGGGCCGTCCACCATCGCGGACTGCCCGCTGAAATTGCCGGGCGCGGCGTGCGGCAGCACCGCCGTCACCGCCGGATCGGAGTTGCCGGTCAGGCCGTCAAGTGACTTGACTCCATCGCCGGGGAGCGCCGCGAGGCTGACCTTGTCCGCCCCGTTCGCGAAGTCGATGAATCGTCGGGCTCCGCCTGTTAGGAACCCGGCAGGGATCACATGGTCCGGCCGCACGCCGTAGAGCGTGGCCAGATTGGCGGTGCCGATCAGGATGGAATGCCGGGATGTTGCGCCCACCGGGTTTTTGTCGAGGGTCAGCGAATGTACGATGGTGCCGCCGTTGGTGAACGCCAGCTTCAGACCGCTGAGCTGGTTCTGGCCGTCGGTGGCCGCGGACAATTCCACGAACTGCACGTCGCCGCCGGCGTTGGAATAGACCTCCCGGATCTTCCATGCAGGGACGGCGGCGGAACACGATAATGCCGCAACTAGAAAACCGGCGGCGCTGGTCAGATGGATCTTCATGGTGCTGGATTAAGGGTGATTCCGGGTGAAATACACAGAGCAGCACTCTAAACGCTCCGCCGCGCGAGCCAAGAAGTTTTCGGTGCGAATTCATGCGGAATGCCATCAGCTTCCCTGATGATCGATGTGTAGGCCACCTCGGAATTCATCCTGCCTGCTCTACGTGTTTGATTGCGGCAATTGCGCCCTGGCGATGACTCAGTGAACATGACTGTCTTGCGCTCTCGCGAACTCCTCATTTGCCATCGTATAGCTGGAATCAAAATCTTCCGACGGATTCGAGAGCGCATAGAGGGCCATACAGGCATCGGTGGCTGACTTGGGATCAAGGATCCGTTCCGTCCACTTCCATGCGGAGTCATCGCCACGATGCTTGCGGATGGATTTCAATGCTTCAACGATTTCAGGACTCTTTGCCGACCTCGTCAATTCGCGGCCACGACCGAGAGCGCAGCGGATAGGTCCGCCACGTCCGGCGATGAACATCCATTGATGCCGTTGGGGATCGCTTCCCGGCAGTGAGTTCAGATACATGGAAAGGTCGGTCGGCTGGATTTCCCTGAAAGGTATCCAGAGCACGCGATTGGCATGTCGTATCATGCCACAGTGGGTGCAGACTTCGGATTCCTTGAAAAATCCTCCAGTCAACCATGCGAGCATGGTGACTACGCCAGCGAGGACGATGAGCAGAAGTGGCTTGATGCGGAAGTTCATGGCAACGGGTTGACTCGACATGATAGGATCCTGCACGGGCAAGTCGAGACAAGACAGGGCCAGTTAGGTGGGCGATCCCCGGTCCTCCTTGGTTCTTTCTCAAAACGGGATGTCATCATCGTCGATGAAATCCTTTGGCGTGGCTTTGGGTTTCACCTTCTTGCCGCCGACTTTGGCGATGCGGACGAGGATGCCTTTCTGGCCGGAAAACAAACCACGATCCACACAGAAGAGATCGATGGCATCGAAGAGATCGACGAGTTTCTTGAAGCCATAGGTACGGTGGTCGAAGGGGCTCTCGTTGTTGATGCGGTTGGCGATATTGGAGAGATTGGCCCAACCCTCTTCATCGGCGGAAGCGCTGACAGCGTTGCGGAGCGTGTTGATGAGCTTGGTGTTGCCTTTGAGGGTCTGGCCGGTCTGAAGTCCGATTTGCGGCTTTGGCTGGCCGGGTTTGGCCTTGGCGACGGCGGCGGGTTCCGCGGATTTGGGGTCATCCAGATAGATGAAGCGGGTGCAGGCGTTCGTGAACGGAGCCGGCGTCTTCTGTTCGCCGAAACCGAAGACCTCCTTGCCATCGGCACGGAGGCGCTGGATGAGTGGTGTGAAATCGCTGTCCGAGGAGACGAGGCAGAAGGTGCTGAGTTTCTTGGTGTAGAGCAGGTCCATCGCGTCAATGACGAGCGCCATGTCGGTGGCGTTCTTGCCTTTGATGAGGTCGAACGACTGCATCGGCTGAATGGAATTCTCATGCAGCACCTTGATCCATCCGCCGAGGTCGGACTTGGTCCAGTTGCCATAGGCGCGGCGGATGTTGACCACGCCGTGGCCGGCGAGTTCGGAGAGGATGAAGTCGATTTTCCCGGCAGGCGCGTTGTCGGCGTCGATGAGCAGGGCAATGCTGTTAGGGTGGACAGGGGTCATGTTTCCGGTGGTTGCGTGCCAATGTTGCAAATCCCGGACTGCAGGACAAGCCCGGGCATTCCGGAACAAGCGCGGCGATCACCAAATTTCCTAGCTGGCAGAGCCCACATCGGTTAGTGCTCGGGCGTCGATGATTCGCATGAATCCACTGCCACCAGCACAGCCATCGAGATTCGAACGATTCGGCCTTTATTACCTGGAGCTGTTCGGTCGCCGACGGACGGAGCCAAGCGCGTTCGAGATATCGGACGACGAGCTGGCCAGACGGGTGGAACGCATCACCGCGATGGGAGTCCTGCTGTCGTCGCTTGTGGGCTCGGTCTGCGTGTTTCCCATCGTTTGCGTGGACGTGATGTTGGCGGATGCATCCGTCTGGATGCATTATGGATGGGTGATTGCGGTGTTGGTCGTGGCCACGGTGGTCGAGTTTTACCTTCTGTTCTATATCTCGCTCAAAGCGGTGCATCAGGTGAGTGAACTCATCCACATGCCGGACTTCGAACACGCCTCACTGCGGGAGGGCGTCTTCGGGGTGAAGAACATTCTCGCAAGGACCGCGCTGGAAATCCAGGATCCCGAACTGAGAATCCTCGGGATCGATCCCTTCAAACAGATCTCCAAACAAAACCTCTTTGTCATCGGATTGTTATACAAGGGCAAGATCGTCGTCACGAACCTGTTGCTGAAAACCGGCTTGCGCGCCGCGGTGGGAAACCATCTGCTGGGCATTCCGATCCTGTATGCGGCCATTCCAGTGGAGATTTTCTGGAACAGCGTGGTGATCCGGAAGGTGATCCACGAAGCCCGCTTGAGGCTTTTCGGATACGCCTTGGCGCACAAGATCGCAGACACGGTGAGTCAGGAGGGCTATCTGGCGGCTCTGTCTCCGCTGGCGAAAAAAGGCTGCCTGCGTGCGATCGGAAACGCGGTCGTGATGACGCAGAACTATCATCCGAACATGGTGATCCTGCTGCTTCGGTTCCAGGAACTGCTGGGCATCGAGGAAGAAGACCGCTTTGACGACTGGCCGGTGTTTCTCGAAACCCTGCGTGAGGTGAACGAGTCCGAAAGAAACTTCCTGCTGGATCTGCTGACCGTAGCCGCCGCATTCGACGGCAAGTTGTCCGGCATCGAACGGGCGCATCTGAAGGAGGCCTATCAGGAAGATGCCGGACTGTACATGCAGCGCCTTGTGGACCTCACCACCCATTTGAAACACGGCAGGCTGAATGCGGCGCTGGCCTTGTGCCGGCTGGATTTCGTCAAGGGCTAGCGCAACGCATCACTGGGTCGCGACTTTCACCAACAGGCCGGTCTTGCGCACATGGCGGAGATTCGCCGCGAAGAACCATGCGGCGAGCGCGCCCCAGACAAGGTTGAGGGCGAGCGCGTGTTCGATGTTTCCCCACGGGATGGCGCTTCCGGCCAGCACGGCGCGCATGCCCTCGAAGACTGGCGTGCATGGCAGCGAATTCGCCACCGGCTGGAGCCACGCCGGCAGCACCGAAACCGGATAGAACACCGCGGCGAGCGGCTGGATGAAGAAGGGCACCGCCCATGCGAGACTCTCGGCGGCCTGGCCCCAGCGCATGATCATCGCGGTGGAGAACATGCCGAGAAACCAGCCGAAGAGGATCAGGTTGGCGAGGAACGGCAGCAGCGCGAGACCCATGTTTGACAGGTTGAACCCGTATGCAACGGCCGCGACGGTGGAGAGCACCAGCAGCGTGACCATCAACCGCAGCACACCCACCACGCAGGTGGCCGCCACGTATTCGACGGTGCGCACCGGAGCGACGAAGACGTTGAGCAGGTTGCGCGTCCACACGTCCTCAAGGAACGAGATGGCCACCCCCTGCTGGGAACGGAACAACACGTCCCACAGGATCATGGCGCCGATGAGGAAGGTGATCGCCGTGGGAAAATCTCCAGCCGCGTGTTTCTGGAGATAAACGGTTAGAAATCCCCAGACGAGCAAATCGACGAGCGGCCAGAAGATCAACTCCACGAAGCGCACTGGATGGCGCGTGTAGAGATAGACGTAGCGCAGGACCAGCGCGCTGACGGTGTTGAAGGAGAATGGCATTGCGGAAACAAGGGGTTGAAAGCGATTGCTCGCGCGACGTTTTAGCGCCGCAAAGGGACTTGGACAGCCATTTGTGCTCCGCTGCGTGTGGTGGAATCTTATTGTGTCAAAAAATCCACCGCAACTTCCTCCGCGACGCATGGTTTTTCCCACATCATGAAAAGACACCTGATCACTGCCGCCGCAGCCCTGCTGCTGAACATCCCGAACCTCACGCTCGCCCAGGACAAGGCAGCCGCCCCCGGTGGTCCGGAACGCCACGGCCCAGGCATGTATACCCCGGAACAACGCCTGAAAATGATGACCGAACATCTCGGCCTGACCGGGGATCAACAGGCCAAAATCAAGGCGATTTTTGAAAGTCACGGGCCTGCGATCAAAGAACTCATGGCCAAGAGACGTGACGCACTTACAGAGGAGGACAAAACCAAACTGCGCAAGATGATGAAGGCCAGCCGCGACGAAGTCAGCGCGGTTCTCACGCCCGAACAGAAGGAAAAAATGGATAAATGGCGTGCCGAACACGGCCGTGGCGGCCCGAGGGGCGAAGGACAGCCAGAAGCCAAGTCACAATTTTCAGAATACAAGGCAAAGGACGGGAGGAATGAACTTCCCGTCCTTTCTTTTTGGCCCGTTGCCAGAAACCGGGTCCTCCATCAATCGGGCCGGATGAGTTCGAAACGGTCCGTCGTTCTGCAATACCAATGGGGGGAAGCCATGCGGCCGATGAGGTCCAGCTTGTCCGCCTTCACCCGCTTGCGATCCGCGTCGAACAGCTCGTCGCGCAGGTGAACTCGCTTGATGAGGCCAATGACCACGCGGTTGCCGCCGATCTGCAGGGTTCCCCATTCCACACACTCGAGACTCGCGGGCGATTCGCTGATGCGCGGTGGCGTCACCACCGAAGAGGGCAACGTGTGCAGACCCGCACCGGTCAACTCGCTTTCCCCGAACGGAAGCGTGGCGGCGCATTGGTTCATCGCCCCGGCCATGGCTTCGTCCACCAGATTCACGACGAACTCGTGCGAGGACCGGACGTTACGGGCTGTGTCCTTGGGCGTTCCATCGTCCCGGTCTCCGGGAGCGAACGCGCAGATGGGCGGATCCGCTCCGAGCAGGTTGAAGAAACTGAAGGGCGCCGCGTTCACGCAACCATCCTCGGAGAGCGTGGTCACGAGCGCGATGGGACGCGGCGTGACAAGGCTGGCGAGAATCTGATAGGCGCGGTCGGCGTATTCGTTTTCCAAGTCGAGTTCCATTTGAAGGAATCGTATGGACCGCAATCCGGGTTCCGCAAGGCCGTGCCTCAAAAATTCACGCGACTCCAACCGGGGATCCCACAATATTTCCATGTATTTCAGGCAAAACCCAAAAATCCCGCCGCTATATTTCGAAACCGGTCCATCACTCCTGCACAACCGGACGAACACACCACCAACCAAACACACTTATGGGGCCCATCGGAATGCCTGAGATGATGATGATTTTCGTGATCATCCTGCTGCTTTTTGGCGCAAAAAAGCTACCGGAACTCGCCCGCGGCATCGGCAAGGGAATGGGTGAGTTCAAGAAGGCGCGGGATGAATTCGAGCGTGAGATCACCCACGCCGTCAACCAGGCCGAGTCCGAAGTGAGAAACAAGGAGGTCGCGCCCAATCCACCCGAATCGAAAGAACCGCATTCGTCCTGATTCATCGGTCTTTTGAGGTAGTGAAACGCCCAACCGGCGATTCCAACTGCCTGCGACAAGCTTTGCTTGCCTTCCAAAACAAATCCGAAAACCAAAGTTGGACAGGACATCGCTTGGCCTTGAGGCCATGTGGTGGTGGTTCTGTGTCCAACAACCACTGCACGCTTTCCATTGCTGAAAAATTGAAAGCAGCACCCGCCCGTCCGTGCGCTGCGATCGTCCAAGGCAGGGGAGCCCAAGGCAGGCACTGGTCACTGATGGGTAACATCCTGCCGGCCAGGCGCAACTGCGCCGAAACTGCCGCCTGAATCACCCGCAGGTGATGCTTCAGCACGCCGTCCCGATCTAACAACCATGCCGCCCGACCCAAAGCCGCTCTGCTTCGGATTGATGCCGGGGGATTTCCAAATCGTCTGCATGTAATCACCGCCAACAAGGAAAACACCACGAATTCCGCGCGGATTCATGTTTATCCCAAGAAATTCCGATATCTTCGGGAATAAGGATGAAAGCCGATTATATCGAGACAAACCAAGTCACCCGTTCCGCTTTTTATGGTCGTAGTGTCGATTTCCCGGCCCGCCGCCGGGTCTCAGGCTCTTGCCCCCAGCTCATGAGTGCATTGATCAACTCGTCGTTTTTCAGGTGGCTTCACCGGTCGAAGGCGGCGATCATGTTTCTTTCGTTGATCCTGACGCTGTCGGTGAGCGCATTGGATTTCATGACGGGACGAGATCTCGTCGCGAGTCCTTTTTATCTGCTGCCGATTTGCTGGGTGAGCTGGATGATGGGCCGCCGTGCGGGATTGTTACTGTCGCTCATCTGCGCCTTGGTCTGGCTGGTCGGTGACCTGATGGAAGGTTATGCCTACACTCTGCGCGTGATCCCCTACTGGAACGCGTTCATGCTTCTGGTGTTCTTCGTCCTGGTGGTCTATCTGCTGACAGCGTTTCATGACGCGCATGTGAATCTTGAGGACACGGTGGCGCAACGCACCTCCGCGCTGAAGGCCGAGATCGCCGAACGCAAACGCCTTGAGGCCGTCAAAATCCAATCCGAACGAATGGCCATGGTAGGCATGATGGCGGCCCAGGTCGCGCACGAAGTCCGGAACCCGCTCGGCGCGATCGTCTTGAATCTCGATCTGATCCAAAAGGAAATCTCAACACTTGCGAAAACCAGCAGCCACGCGTCGGGCGAGGGCGGCGTGCTCGTCAGCGAGATGCGCGGCGAGGTGCAGCGCATCCAGCATGTGCTGGAGGATTACCTGCAATTCGCGCGCCTGCCGAAGCCGCAACTGGAGCCTGTGGAACTGCGGGATCTGCTCGAGCACAAGCTGGAATTCATGCGCGGCACCCTGGAGCAGGCCAAAGTCACACTCCGAACCAGCTTCGACCCTTCGTTGAAAACCATCAACGTGGATTCCGAACAACTCTGGCAGGCCGTGCTCAACCTCATCCGCAATGGTCTCGAAGCCATGCCAGAGGGTGGCGAAATGAACATCAGCACCTGGCGGGAAGGCGGCGAGGCCCGCATCCGTGTGGCGGACACCGGCGCGGGCATGACAGCCGAGCAAGTCGAGCAGGTCTGTGTTCCTTTCTTCAGCTCGAAACCAACTGGAACAGGACTTGGACTGGCGCTCGTCCAGCAAATCATCGTCGCCCATGGCGGGCATGTGGAATGCGAGAGCGCTCCCGGGGAAGGCTGCACCTTTACGCTTTATCTGCCCATGATCGGAAACTCCTGAGATGAAAACCACACCCATCATCCTGCTCGTGGACGACGAGGCCGGCCTGCGCAACGCCGCCAGCAAGGTCTTGAAGAACGCGGGCTATCAAGTCGAGTGCGCGGCATCCGGGCAGGAGGCGTTGGACGTTTTGAAGGATTCCAGTATCGCCCTCGTCATCACGGATTTGCGCCTGCCGGACATCGACGGGATCTCGCTGCTCAAGACGACGCTTGAATTGAGGCCAGGAATCGAAGTCGTGATGATCACCGGCCACGGCAGCGTGGAGCAAGCCGTGGAGGCCATGCGGCTCGGCGCGTATGATTTTATCGAGAAACCCCTCGACTCGTCCGCACTGATCAAGACCGTGGCCAAGGCGCTGCAAAAACAAAAACTCGCCACAGAGAACGCACAACTCCGACGCCAGCTCGCGAATCAAAGCGGTGCGGGCGCGCTCATCGGCAACAGTCCGCCGATGCGCGCGGTGAAGGAACTGATCCGCCAGATCGCCCCGACGGATGTGCATGTGCTCATTCAAGGCGAGAGCGGCACGGGAAAGGAAATCGTCGCCGATGCGATCCATGAGGCGAGCCCGCGTCACTCCAAACCCTTTGTGAAACTCAGTTGTGCGGCAATCCCCGACTCGCTCCTCGAAAGCGAGCTGTTCGGGCACGAGCGAGGCGCTTTCACCGGCGCGAACTCGGCCAAGCCCGGCAAGCTCGAGCTGGCCCACGGAGGCACGCTGTTGCTCGATGAAATCGCCGAGATGACCCCGCCGCTCCAGGCCAAGCTGTTGCGCGTGCTTCAGGACGGGCGCTTCCAACGTGTCGGCGGCACACGTGACATCCACTCGGATTTCCGCCTGCTCTGCGCCACGCACTCCAACCTGACGAATGCCATCGAGGAAAAAACATTCCGCCATGATTTGTATTACCGCATCAACACCGTGCGGATCGTGATGCCGCCGCTGCGCGACCGCCCGGAAGATATCCCGCTGCTGGCGGCACATTTTCTCGAACGCTTCTGCGTGAAGATGCGCAAGGACGTGCGAACGTTCTCCCCACCCGTCCTGGAACGCCTGCTTGCCCATTCCTGGCCGGGAAACGTGCGCGAGTTGCAGCATGTCATCGAACTCGCCGTCGCCCTCGCTCCGGGCGATACCGTCGAGCAGGTCAACTTCGCACCTGCGCCGGGGGCCAACCTGTCTCCAGAAGGAACGTCCCTCACCATCCCCATCGGCACGACGGTGGACCAGGCCATCCAACAACTCATGGAAGCGACGGTCGCCCGCTGCGATGGCAACAAACTCCAGGCAGCGCGGATGCTCGGCATTTCCCCTCGCACGATCTATCGAAACCTCGCCGGCCAGGACGAATGAGCGCACGCTGACAAATTGGCAGCGTCAACTCTGCCACGTTGACAGGACCATCGCGGAACGAGGCGGACGCATGTAAGTCAGAATCTCTCCAACACACAGACCGTCAATCCACAGAAGACATGCGTGTCGCCTGGCATGATGCGTGCGAATGCACATTCAATCATGGCGAACATCCGCAATAAATCCATCCTGGTGGTCGATGACGATCCGGGCATGCTCCGCGCGCTCGACAAGGTGCTCAGCGGCGAAGGCGCGGTTGTCACCACTGCGGAATGGGGGGGAGACGCTGTTGAGATATTAACCCAACGGCGGAATCACGTCGATCTCGTTGTCACCGATCTGCGGATGCCGCTTGTTTCAGGCATCTCGTTGCTCCGCGCGATGCACAACAGCTTTCCCTCGATTCCGGTCATTGTTCTGACCGCTTTCGGAGGCCCGGATTCGAGAGCCGCTTGTCACGAACTCGGAGCATCAGCGATCCTCGAAAAGCCACTGGATTCCGCACTCTTGCTGACCGCCATTGGGGAAGTGCTGGATGACACGCCGTCCGATGAATGCCCGGGATAACCACGCAACCGTTCTCATACAACAGGTGTTGTATCAATTAGACAATAAACCACCAAACCAAACACAAATGAAAACCACGATTATGTCAGTCATTGCCGCCGCGGTGCTCGCACCTTTCATGATGGCCAGCGCAGCCCCAGTGGATGCGGCGATCACCTTCAAGATGTCCCCGAACGTGAAGATCCACGCCGCGGACAATTCAGCCATCGGTCTCGCCGACCTGAAAGTCGGAGAGAAAGTGGGCATTGCCTACCAGGAAAACAACGGAGTCGCCGTCGCGGAGAAGATCCACGTGATCGCGCCGACCAATGTCGAGCCCGCGAAAGGCCAACCCGGAAAAGCCCCGGCCAATCCCGATCCGTTCATTCACGCGCACGGTGTCATCACCCACGTCAACGCCGCCGAAGGAACGCTCACCGCGGATGTCCGTGTGGCCCCGAAAAAGCGCTGAACCGGAGGAAAAACCGCGGATCATGCGGACGAGTGATTTCAATTGCCGCCATCCCGCGGCGATGTGATAGAACCGCGGCGGATTCAAGCACTCCGACCGCAACATGACCAACGACCCGCCTGCTCCGTGGCCACGCGGCTTCTGGAACCTGATGTTCACCCAGTTCCAGGGCGCCTTTTCCGACAACGCGCTGAAATGGTTGGTCGTCTTCCCGGTGCTGGCGTCCGTCGTCTTGTCCGAGGCTGACAAGGAAGGCTTCGCTTCCCACGCCTCACAACTTTTCGCCATTCCGTTTCTGCTTTTCGCCACTATCGGCGGCTGGATGGCGGACCGTTTCAGCAAGCGCTCGGTGATGATCGGTGTAAAGCTAGGCGAAATCGGCATCATGCTCTTCGCCGCCCTCGCGCTGCAGTTTGAAAACCAGTCGCTGCAACTCGCCGCCATCTGCATGATGGGCGTGCACAGCACGATCTTTGCCCCGGCGAAATACGGCATCATGCCCGAAGTGCTTCCCACTCCCAAGCTGTCCGCGGGAAACGGCATCCTCGAACTGCTCACCTTCATCGGCATCATCCTCGGAACCTTCGCCGGTGGCTGGCTGGCGGAAACGCTCGAACACCGCGAGGTCTGGTCCGGCATCCTGTTGGCCCTGCTCGCTGCGGCAGGCATGTTGACCAGCATCGGCATCGCCAAGGTGCCTGCGGCGGATCCCGGAAAGAAGCTCAACCTGAACATCGTCGGCGAAATCTGGAGCAACTTCCGCGTGATGAAACAGGACCGCGATCTGTGGCGGGCGAACTGGGGAAACACCGCCTTCTTCTTCGTCGCCGCGCTCTTGCAGCTCAATCTCGCGCTTTACGCCCACAAGGTCTTCCACCTTCGTCCCACCGAACAAGCCTGGCTTCAGGCAGCTCTGAGTCTCGGCATCGGCGTGGGCAGCATGCTCGCAGGCAAGCTCTCGCGCGGCAGGATCGAATACGGACTGATCCCCGTAGGATCCTTGCTCATGACACTTGGCGGCATCGGGTTGGGTTGGCCGGAAATTGGAAAAACGCCCTTCATCTGCATGCTTTCACTGCTCGGCATCGGCGGCGGATTCTTCATCGTTCCCATCGTCTCCGTCCTCCAGCACAGTCCGGCCGCCGAGATCCGCGGTGCCGTGCAGGGCGCGGCGAGTTGGCTGTCGTGGATCGGCATTGCGCTGGCCGCACAAAGCCTTACATGGCTAACAGGCGCAGCGGGGTTCAACTACGGCCAGATCTTCTGGGTCTGCGGTGGAGTGGCTGCCTTGGCGGGCCTTTTCGTCACATGGTCCCGTCCGCAAGCGGTTCCCGAAATGCTCGCCCGCTGGCTCAAGAGCGGAGAGAGTTGATGGTTGAAAGTTGATGGTTGATGGTCGGCATGCTTACGCGCTGGCACAGGCGCCGACCGAAATTCCGCTAACCTGTTAGTTGGCTGGAGTGGAAATGCACCTTGCCGGGCGGGCTCCGGGTTTCCACTCTTCGCGGACCGTGAACCCTATGGAATCCGAGTTTGTTTTCGCCCTGTGCAACCCGGGGTCGGAGAAAGCGTTGAAGCTCGAATCGGAAACGATGGCCCTCGGATGGCGGCCGGGCTACCAGCACCGGGGATTTGTGACCTTCAAGGCGGACTCACCTTTTCCCCTCGATTCCCTGGGCGTGGAACTGGCCTGCGCGCGGCGTTTGTGCGTCTCCCTCGGCAAGTCATCGTCCCGCGACGAGGCGGTTCAACGTGTCAATGCCGCTTCAGTGATTCATCACGCCCGGTATTTCGAACGTCGGATGCAAGGCGAACTCTGCGAAGCTCGTCCGATGCCCGGGCAAATCGTCGGCACAGTCGTGGAACTCGCGCCAAACGAATTCTGGTCGGGTCTTCACCGCCACACGCCATTTTTTAGTCCCGATCCGGCGGGCGATCCGGGAATCGTGATGCCGGTGGATTCACCATCCCGCGCATGGCTGAAACTGGAAGAAGCCGTGCGTTTTTTCGATCTGCATTTCACTTCCAACGACATCGTCGTCGAACTCGGCTGCGCTCCCGGCGGCGTCGTGCTGGCACTCCTGAACCGCGGCATTTCCGTCATCGGCGTGGATCCGGCGAAGATGGCGGATGTGGTGCTCGCACATGCCATCCCAAATCGAGGGGACGTCCCGCCGGGCCACAAGCCGTGGTTTTTCCATTGTCGCAAGCCCGCAGCCCTGACATCCAAGCGCGATCTCGGGCAAGGCGTGACCTGGTTCATGTCCGACATGAACCAATCGCCTGAAGTGGTGCTCAAGGAATGCTCGCGGTTCTGCAAAATGGCCTCGAGCATCCGCGGCGTGTTAATAACCTTGAAACTCACCGACCTCACGCAGGTCGCGGAAAAGGCGCGATGGATCGCTTCTCTAACAGACATGGGGTTCAAAACCATCCGCCTCCAGCAACTCGCCGTGCATCACAAGGAATTCGCGCTGCTGGCCATGAAGTAGCGTGGTTCCCGGCTCGACAAATCCATTCCGCGCGGACACAAGCGGGCCGCATGAAAAAGACCTTTCCGCTCAATGTGCCAGGCCACCAGCCACCCCGCGTGGTCGCCGCCATCAAGAACGACGTGCGGAAATACATCAAACGCGAGCGCCGCAAACCGCTCACCGAGGGCGTCGATTTCTGGGACTTCCAATGCAAGGTCGGCCAGGGCGAGGCGGAACCGGAAGCGAAACACGTCGAGGAAATCATCCCCGCCATCGACCAGGCCGCCGCCAGCCAGTGCGCCTCGATTTACATCGAGATTCTCGCCACTCCCGGCCACCGCAAGAGCAGGACAGGAGATAGCGAGCCATCAGCCTAACAAGATCACAGCGACCGCGAAACACGCCGCGGGTTTGATTCACAATGAGCTGACCACCCGGCAGCGGAGTCCGGGAAAAGCAGACACCATCTTGCTTTGGAAACCCTTCACTTCAGATAGTGCGCCGGGACCGAACAATTCAACCCGATCCACCCGGTCTTTGCCGAAGTAAACGCGGGCCGTGATGGTGACGCCGCCATTCTGATAGATGAACCGCGCTTCGGCCAAACCAGAATCCGGTCTCAGCAGTTTCGACAACCAAACATTGATTCCGGGACCCCGACAGGAAATCACAAACTGCCGCTCTGGTCCGACCCAGCCACTGCCCGGCGTTTCACTGATCAAGAACGAAATCATATCAGCGTTCATCGGTGATTCCACGCGATGAACCAAGCTGGATACCACACCAAGAAACAGCCCGGCGAAAACCGCGGATGCGACGAACACGCCGATGATCCATCGCCAGGACCACTTGCCAACTGACGGCAGCGTGGCCTTCGGAGCCGGGCTCTCGATTCCCATGCCATCAAGTTGCTTGCTTGGTTTGACCTCGTCAAAATCCAAATAGGCCTCCTCTTGAATGGCGGTTTTGAAACGCCGTGATCTCCGAGAACGTCGCGGAGAAGGAGTGGATTCAATTTCATGAAAAAAGAGTGCTCCACGCGCTCCTCCAAACCGGATCAACTCAGCGCTGTCCTCTGCGGCCTCGGCGCCTCCGCGTTTCGATGAAACCGTTCATTGATCTGTCAGCCTGAAGATTCCCCCTTGGCAAGCTGGCCGGTTGCGTGGAAGTTCGGCGCGCAATGGGATTGAGTCTTTCGGAACTGCGTGGCGGCCTGCCAGAGGGTGGATTGTTTGGAGGTGGCGCGTGGCGCTGGTCGCCGGAGCCGCTGAAGCTGGTCAAGGCGGAGGCGAAGGCGATGATGTCGCTCGGCCATCCTCTGGCGCGTTTCCAACAGGCGTGTGATTCGCTCTACCGTCGCAGTGCCGCCGGGAAACTACCGGGCTGGTTGGCGGAACTGCTGGATGAGGGAAAACCGGAATGGATGGCGCGGCTGCAGCGAGAGAGTGCCACAGCCACGCAGTTTCCGCGCGTGATCCGTCCGGACCTGGTTCTAACGGAAACGGGTTTCGCGATGAGCGAGCTGGATAGTGTGCCGGGAGGGATCGGCGTGGCGGCGTGGCTGGCGCGGATTTACTCAAAAGCGGGCTTCGATGTGCTGGGCGGCGCGGATGGCATGGTCGAGGGTTTCAGATCATTGATGCCGGAGGGCGGCACGGTGCTGGTTTCCGAGGAATCCGCCGACTACCGGCCGGAAATGGACTGGCTGACCCATCAACTGGGAGCGGCATGGAAAGTTGCCGCCGCCGAGGAATACGAGCCGGACGGGCAGGCGCTCTATCGGTTTTTCGAACTCTTCGA
>CANBTO010000061.1 GCA_947372405.1 Verrucomicrobiaceae bacterium | reverse complement strand
GATCCCTGGCCGCTGCTGGCCTGGAATCCCAGGATCATGTCGCCATTGGTGAAGGTGAACGCCCCCATGGCTGAGGAAGCGGCCATGACCGTTCCCATGCCGAGAAGGAGCGTGGATTTGAGTAATGATTTCATTATTGCAGTGTGGTGTGGTAGTGTGTGCGAACTTTTTGGTAGCTGCTTGTTTGAATGAACCCGGGTGGGGTAGCCGACAAACAGGCTGTTCTTAATTTTGTGCCGGGAACTCGTGAAGGCGTGAATTGTTACGTTATCGCCACATTCGTTCACCATTGGCTTCCAATGCATTGAATTGCCCGCAGCAGGGCGTCCAAGGCGATTTTGCCTGAATCTGACGAGCCGTTCCGCATCAGTTCGCTTTCCTTTTCTAACATTGGATCCTTCTCTTGTGATTGGAAAACCATAGATCCAGTGTTCCACCTGAAATCTCAGGGAGGAGACGAGGAGGTGGAGTCCTGTTCCAAAGATGGATTTTTTTTGTCTTTGTCCTCCTCCTCCGAATCACCGCCACCATAACCGATGACCTCGACAGTAAAGTCCGAAAGACTGTCGTCCATGTGTTTAGGCTGACCGTTTTCAGTGGTTGCATCGGGTTTTGTAACAGTAGTGCCGGGAGCGACGCTGGTTTGGGATGCGGTAACAATCGTCGAGACGCTGGGCGCGCTGACGGCGGCGGGAGCTCCGGTGGATGTGCCGCCTGCGCTGATGTTGCCCGCATTCACCACGGAGACCGCCGCAAGGTTGATATTGCCGGTCACACGGATGCCGGCATCACCAGCGTCGATGATACCTGTCGGAGCGATCAGGTCCACATCACCGGGTTTGACTCCCGCCACCGTGGCCAAAACGCCGATGCCGCCACCGGTGGCGAGGCCGGCGAGGTCGGTCTCAACCGAGGCGCTTTGCGGATCAATGATCACGCGCGTAGGCGGCGCGGACTGGATGGTGCGGGATGAGGAGCCTGCGGCGATATCGCCCTTGGAAGACCAGATGACCACATCGCCGCCACGCAGGGTGAAGATGCGCCCGATCCCGATATTGACGCTCTGGTCCGTGAAAAGGGAAATGCCGCCGCCTGTCTCGGTGATGATGCCTGGAGGAGTCAGGGGGTTGCCGATGGTGGTTTCGGACATTTTCAGCCCGCCGCCTGGGGCGATGATGCCGATGTCACCGCCGGCGCGCGTGCGGATATCACGGCTTTGGGTGAGGATGGCTCCATCCCATGCGGTCGCTTCGGGGAAGAGCGTCTTGATCGCCACGAAACCGGCATCGTATTTCCGATAGCCGGGACTTTCCGGATCATTGAAGTCGCGGCCGGTGTCGCGCAGGATCCGATAGAACACCTCAAGCGCCAGCAGCGCCTGTTCCTCTGAATCCAGCGCGGAGAAGTCCACGCCGGGCGCGAGGTCCTTTAGATATGCCTCACCTTGAGGAGTTAATACATATTCGCTGATGAAGTCATGAAGCGCGAGCTGGCTGGACGAGAGCGAGGCTGCGGGGCCGACACCCGCGGCCACGACCAGACTTGAGCCTTTGGCTGCAAGATATGGGTTGCGCAGGCTGCCGATGGAAGTGATGCCGGTGCCGGTGCCGTCCGTGCTGCCGGTGCCGGTGCCGAGATCGAGATTGCGTCCGGCGATGACCTCGAGGGTTCCAGGTCCGGAAATCTGGATGTCTCCGGAGAGTTGAGGTTGGCCGACGGACAGGGCGTTGCCATCCGCGAATGCGGCAATCCGCAAGGGGCTGGAAGAATCGGATGCGACGATGTCCCGCCCGGCGCTCACCACTGAAACGTCCGACGGGTTCGAGTTCTGGATATAGAGCGCGAGATCCGTTAGATCCGTCGCGGCCGAGATGCGGGCGGATTTCCCGGAGTAGAGGGTGAGGCCAGACAGATCACCGCCAAGCGCGTAGATCCTCAGCGGATCGTGGTCCTCCGAATGGAGGCCGCCCGGAGTGTGGCGGGACTGGCGGGTCTCCAGCACGGCGTTGGTGCCAGTGGACGAACCGGATTCAGTGAAGAGCGAGGCAAGGCCTGCCATGAAGGCGGTGCCGGACTCGCTGGTAGGAACGGCTGCCGTTGACGAATAGGCGAAACTGGTGAGCGGGGAGAGGGCGGACGGGATCGAATCCGGATTCGCATCTGATAGATTGACCGTGGCGGAGGTCCATGACTGGACCGCCCGTCCGGAGACGAGGAAGTTGGAAAGTCCCGTGGGACGCAGGGCGTTGACGGCACCCGCGGCCACGATTTCCAACTGGCCGGTCGGCGAGGGATTGAGCGTGATGTCACCTGCCAGATTCACGTTACCGGCGAGTGACGAGAGGTAGAGGTTGGATGCCGAGAGCGACCATACCGGGGTGAACCCGCCGAGATTGGTTTCGGCAAGACGGAGCCATGGCTGGAACCACGCGGTGGTGGACGCGGAACTGGTTAGAAGCAGCTGGCTTTCATACCATGCCCTCAATACGGGTTCGGCACCACTCTGCTCGGGCAGGGTGACGGCGTTGCGGACGGTGACTTCGCCCCCAAGGGACGTCGCGCTGACGCCACTGTCGCCGGTGAGGGTGGAGAAATAGGATTTATACCAATAGCGGTTGTTGAGCCCCTGCGGCAGGAGGAATGGATTTGCCACCGGCCCCATGAGGATGTCACCTGAGGCTTTGAGATCGAATGACGAATCCCCAACAAACAGTGTGGTGGGCAGCCATGTCAGCGGATCGAGAATCGCCGTAGCCGGATCGTTGAGATTGGTGGTCAATCCGAAAGACGGCGAGCGGGTGGCGTTGGTGGTGATGCTGCCTCCGGCATCGAGGGTTCCATGACCGCGTTCGACATAATAGACTCCACCGCTGATGTTGTTGCCCGATCTAACAACCAGGTTGCCGCCGCCCAGTTCGAGGAATGCGGCGGCGGAAGGCGTGCCTTGGGCGGCGCGGGCGTTGGTGGGGATCACCGCGTCCACATTGGCGACGTCATGTCCGGCGGAGAGGCTCACATTGCCCCCGCCGAGGGCGCCCACACCTTGGAAGAAGTTGCTGAAATCCACCCACCAGGTGGTTGAAGCCGCTTCGTCCGTGTAGGTGAGGAAGCCGGACCCGACGGTCACTTTGCCGAATTCCCCGTCCGGACCGACCAGGCCTCTGCGATAGAGCCAGTTGTTAGGAAGCTGGCGTGACGAATCGTCGATCAGACCGGAATTGTTGAGGGTTTTGCGCTCGATGTTGTCACCGGCGGTGATGGAGACGTTGCCGCCCGCCATGCTGTATTGGGCGAGATATGCCTGTTGGGCAGGACCGAGGTTTCCTTGTGGCACCGCCAGGCTTACATTCGGGATCACGAAGTCGTTGGCGGACGAGACGGTTTGTGGATCGACCAGCGCGGTTCCCGCGGTATAGATGGAGGCGAAGGGGTTGAGCAACTGGAGGCTGCGGCCGGCATGAATATCAATATCACCGGAGCCGGTGCGGATGACCTGGAAATGGCCGGCGATGACGGAGGAAGTCAGCGCGTAGGTGCCGTCGACAGCCGTGGCCGCGCCGGCATCCTTGCCGAGTTGGAAAAGTCCGGCACCCGCATCAAGCGAAGCGAGGGGTGTCACCGCCCGGTAGCTTGCGCCGGAAAGATCGGCACCGGCGGTGAGATGGAAGGACCAGGACTGGGCGTTGGCCGGCAAGGCCGGATTGTTCGCCATCAGGATCGCCTGCCACAGGCTGGTGGAGGGAGAGCCGAACGGGCCGGAGCCAACGCCGCCGGAGAATCCGTCGCTGAGCGCGTTGAAGAATGTTAGATTCCGGGAGGCACGCAGCGTGAGCACACCGGGCGCCATTCTCGGGCCGAAGCGATAGGACGCCAGATTCCAATCGCTGCTCTCGTCGGAGAATTCGGAGCCAAGGGTGATGTTGCCATCGAGGTTGTAGACCTCAACACCCGGAGCAAGGATCAGATCCAGACCGGAACGACCGGCCGTAAGGCGCCGCAGCATGGACGTGTAAGCGTCGGAGGCGCTGCCGGCCTCGCCGAGGAATGCGTTCGCATCGTTGAGGATGCCGGTTTGCAGGGTTGAATCGATTGTCCCGGTGCCGGTAACGCCATAAAGTTTCACGCCCTCGACAAGGATGCTGGAAGCACCGTGGATGGTCGCGCCAATCGCCGAGATGCGCAGGTCTGAATTCGATTCGTTGCGCGGTGCTCGCAAGTGGAGCGTGCCGGTGAACCGGCCTTTTGATTCGCTGGTCGCATCCGCCGCGGCGACGGAAAGATTGATGCTGGAACCGGTCTGGAGATCCAGCACCGCGGAGGGGACGGCAACTCCGTCGTGTTGGTTTCCGGCCTCGAGGATGACGGCCCCTCCTTTGCCAGCGGCATCGAAATCCCGGCCTGAGGCGTCGAGAGAGGCTCCGCGGAGCATCGTCAGGCTGCCGCCGGCCTTGAGATCGATCGTCCCGCCGGTGGCTCCGGCGGCGTTGATGGTTCCTGACACAATGATATCACCATCATCCGCAGCGACCTGATAGATATGTGAAACCGCGGAGCCGTCGAGCGTCACATCACCTGTCCTGATCCGGTAATCCCGGAGCTGGCTGAAGCTTCCGTCATTGAGAATCCCGTCCAATCCCGCGAGGCTGCCACCGGGAACGCCGGAGGCATCCAGACTGAAGCCGCCCTGCAGGCCGGAACTTCCAGCGGAGCCGTGGATCGAACCCAGCAGCGAGAAATCACCATTGGGGGAATACACATCGATTGCGCCGGCGTCACCGCCTCCCGCACAGGCGCTCACCGACAGATCCGAGAGTTTTTCGATGCGGACCGAGCCCTTGTCGGCGGCAAGGTTGACGGTGCCGCCGTCCGAGTAACGGCTGAGATCAAGAAACCGGGACTGCGTGCCGCCGAGATCCAGACGGGTGGATGCGAGGTTTCCGACGACCAGATCGCCGGACGTGGCATGCAGGGTCAGGCTGCCGCTTGGCAGGACGATGTCGGTGTTGACCTTCACGGTTCCGCCACTGATTGTTAGATCGGAGCCGAGTCCACCAGCCGTGCCGGTGCCGGCACCCGACCCCGTGCGGCGGACCTGCATGAGATCATCCGCGTTGATGCTGTATTTGGAGTTGCCTTCGCCGGTGACCAGAGGTGTCACGAGGTCCATTTTTCCCGCGGTGCTGAAACTTCCGGTGTCGGACACCAGCACGCGCACGTCGGAGACCAGGCTTGTTTTGGAGAACCCTTCGATGTGGACATCGTTGGTGCCGAGCGTGATCTCGTCGGCCTCGAACGTGAGGGATCCCCGGGAGCCGCCAGCAAGCGGGGACGTCGCCGGGTTGCCCGAGGGATTGTCGATGAGGAGGTTTTTCGCGGCGATATTCACGTTGCCGCCGCTGGTGTTGAAGCCCCGGATGGAGGCCGCATGCAACGAAAGCCCGTCGAACTGACGCGTACCCACGGTGCCGGTTCCGTAGAAATCCAGACTTGAATAGCTCAGAAGCGAGAGGTTTTCCGCGGAGCTCTGGAGCACCGCAAGGGCGTCACCGGACAAGACCAGTCCAGGGTTCGGCTGCAGGGTTCCCGGATCTGCCAGAACCACCGAGATCCGGCCGCTACTCAGTGCCACCGAATTTCCCCGAGCCACGGCACTTGAGTCGATACTGGTGCCGAATGTGGAATCCATGACGATTCCGCGCCCCGTCAGGCTCACGCTGCTTCCCACGATCAGGTTGGGGGATTCGGAGGAACTCACGCCCTTGCGGATGACCGGAGCGGTCACGCTGCCGCTTACCCGGACCAAGGTGCCATCGCCGCTGCCGACATCATCGGCATTTCCGATCAGGAGATTGTCCAGACCGTCACCGCTGCCGGTTGCGTGGATCGCGGAGCCTGCGGTGAGATGAAGTTGGTCTTTGGCGACCAGGATCACATCCGATCCGGTCAGGGCGGTGGCGGAACGGTCGAGTGTTAGATTCGACGTGTTGATCGTCACCTCGCTGCCGTCCTCGGTGAACCTGCGAATGCCGCCTACGAGGAGGCTCTGGGCTCCGAAACTGTTGAGGAGATCGGTTGAGAGGACTAGATCCCCCCCGTTGTCGCTCTTGCCGGAATCATTGATTAGAATATTGGCGGAGCTGTTGATGTCGATGACGCTGCCGAGCCCGGACTCCGGAGTGATGGATGTCACGCTGCCATGGAGTGTCATCCCCGCCGATGATGAGAACGAAAGGTAGCCGGCATCCACCGGCAGTCGGGGAACCGTGAAGCCGCGGCTGAGGGCGGCATTCCGGATCACCGTGTCCGCGAGAAAATCCTGATACTCGGCGCGTTGCCGCACCACTTTGGATGAGGCCACTTCGAACACCCCGATGAGGGTGGCCCCGGAGCGGGAAGCATCGAGGTCATTGGAGCGGTAGCCGGTGGCGATCCACGAACCGTCGGCGCGCTTCACGGTTTGCGATGCGGGAGCGGTGGATTGAGGAGTGATGAGGAAGGCTCCCGGCAACAATGCATAGCGTGCGGGCAGGAGTGTGTATGAACCCGCCGCGAGACCGGAGCCGGCGGCCAGGGTGATCTTGTCTCCGACCTTGAGTGTCGAATTCACATAACCCGACTGACCACCCAGGTTGGTCGCTGCGGTATTCGGATTGAACGGGGCGTAGGGCGCGTAGTCCGCGGAGTATCCTGGAATGACGGCGAATGCTCCCGATGATGCGAGAACATCCTTTGTTCCGCCATTGCCGGACACCCAGCGATAGGCATAGAGATCGCCACCACCGCTCACATCCACGGTGGAACCTTTCTCAGTCACCAGTTCGGTTGCCCCGAGGTTTACGGTCTTGGCAGGGAGACCGTTGACGGTGATGTCATTGCCGGCCGGATCGATCCAGGAGTTACCATCCAAACTGATGCCATAAGGGATGATGGAACCTTTTCCAGTAACAGGATCGACCGCAGAGACGGAAACCAGTCCGCCGCTCTTGAGCGTGAGCAACGAAGTCGCGGGGCTGCTAGATGTATCGCCGGCGATGGGATCGGCCGGTGCGGTTCCCGTGCCATCCCAGCCGAGTTGAATGGTTCCAAGGGGAGCACGCAAGGTCCCGCCCTGGGAGATCCGGGACGCGTAAACGCCCAGCGTTCCGCCGGCCGAGAGCGGCAACTGGCGGTCTGATCCGGATTCAATGGAGATCGACCCGCCGATGGTCGCGCCCGCACGGACGAAATCATAGGCGAAGATGTCGAAGCGGCCGGCGGTGGTCGGATAGATCTGGCCGGCCTTGAAGGTGAGTGAACCCGCGGCGTCGATGGTGCCGTTGCCACGGATGTCGCCATCGGCAGCGTTGAATGCAGCCGATCCGATCCCCTGCAGCGAGAGGTTTCCGATGTCAATCAGACCGGCGTTGACCTGGAGGTTTGCATTTCCATGGGTGGGACTGAACGTATAGCCGGAAACGACTCCGGAAGTATCGGTCTGGGTGAAAAGGAAGAACTGCTCGGTCGGCAACCGCGGTGCGGTGAATGCCTGGCCCAAGTTCACATAAGCCGCAGTGAGGTTGATTTTGCCATCGCCATAGATCGCGCCACCGGAGGAAACCCTCAGCGCTCCGGGGACGTGGATCGCCACGTCACCCTCGAACTTCACATTGCCGTTCAGCGCGAGCGAATCGAAACCACCCGACTTGAAGGTGGAGACGTTGAAATGGCCGATGCCCGGCAGCGCCGCGCCCGACTCGTCTGTTAGGGTGACACCGGGACCGTGCGAGACAAAATCCGCAGGCACCAGGAAACCGTCCTGCCTGACCACGAGATTCGCTTCGGCGGAGTTGGACGCGGCGCCGACTTCCACGAAGCGGCCGGATGAAACCGTCACGGTTCCGCCGATGGCGGAGGGGCCGCCGGCACGCCCGATCAGGGTGGCGTCCGAATATAACATTTTCGCGCCGGTGAGCGTGATTTGTCCTCCGTTGGAACTGACAGTCACCGGTACGGTTTTCAGGTCCGAGAGGGACTTGAGAAGCTCCGGATCCAGAGTCGAGCGGGAAGGCGGAAGATCCAGAATCCCGCTGGTGCCTGAAACATCGATCACTGCACCGCGCTCGCTGACGATGTTGCCCACCACTGCAACCGAGCCACCCGCCAATACCTGGCCCTGCCTCAAGCCGAGCGGGTTTTGGATAAGCAGGGTTTCGCCGGCCGCGGACAGCGAGGCGGTGCCGCCTATCAGAACGGTTGGCAGATACTGGTTCGGATCACCACCCGGGAAATTACCGGCGCCGGCAATGTTGATGGTGCCACCCGGAGTGATCACGGAACCTGATAGAGCCACGGTGTCCCCGCTGAGGCTGACACTGCCTTTGGCGTCGGTGCGGATCACGGCCCCCTGCTCCATGACGAGGTCGCCACGTCCGAGCAGGGCACCGGTATACGGGTCGGTGCCGCTGAGCGCACTGAAGGAGACGGATCCTGCGGCGCGGATCCCCTCCACCTGGGTGACTTCGCGCAGCGCGAAGGCACCGTCACCGGTGACGGCGGTCAAGCCCGTGACGATCGGATGGATATCGGCACCCGAAGTGATCCTGATTCCCGTGACAAACTCCGATGGCTTGTCGCTGGCCAGACCGGTTCCTGTTAGGGAAAAAGCGCCGAAGCCGCCCTGGTTGAAGAAATCCTGTTGAAGCAAGGTCACTCCGGGATTGGATGAATGACCACCGATCTGTATCGCAGGCGCGCCGATGGATAAACTTCCCGCGGAGATGCCCGAGAAACCCTTCATGCTGGCACCGAGCGACAGGTGGCCGCCGAGCACGCCGCTGATATTGAGGTCCCTGCCGGTGGTGACCGCAAGCGAACCGCCCTTGCCATAGGCCACCGATCCACGCGGGTCCACAGAGGCACCGCCCGAAACATCGAGGCTGCCGCCTGCGGAAAGCTCGGCCGAGAACGCGTTGATGGCGATGGATCCGCCGTCAAGGAAAAGCGGCAGGCGGCCCGTGTTCGCCATGTTGAGACGATCATCGACGAGCAGCCCCGCGGTGCTGACGGATGCGGAATTTCCAAGAGTGAACACGCCGGCTCCATCGACCGCATCTGGCAGGCTCGCGGCGGACGTGCTGTTAGACAGGGCGTTCAGCGTGTTGAGGCTGATGTTCGGGCACTGGAAGGTGATTTTCCCGCCGGGAGCCGTGATCGCACCTTCAATATCGATGGTGGAGGCTTTCATCGAGATCACCCCGCCAGCCGGGGCATTCAGGGTGACACCGGCAGGAAGGGTGATGCCGCCGTCCGGGTTGTTCAACGTGAGCATGCCGAAGCCCTGGCCCGTCATGATGTCAGGTGAAAGCTGCACGCGCGCGATCCGCTCCGCGGCAAGGGGCAGTGGATTGCCCTCGGCATCCAGCGCGAAGGACCCCGCCGGTGATTGCGGCGCGAAGGATCCGATAACCAGCTCGGGAGGTGTCGGCGAGAAGTCCGGCAGGGTCTGATAGGTCCGGTCCTTTGCGAGGAACGACAGACTCAATGAGGCGGGCGTGGCAGGCGTCGAGCGTTGACCGTCACCGTTGGTCGTCCGGCCCATGAGACCGCCGTCGAGAGCCATGGACGGAGCGGAGATCGACAGCTTGCCGCCGGCACCGCCCTGGATGCTGCCGGGCTCATAGTAGCTGCCGTCCGGCGCCAGGGGCATGTGATAGATCTCGGAAACGCCGAACTTGATGTTCTCATTTTTGTGCGTGCCGTCATAGATCCCGCTGTAAACCACGTCCGGCGTCGCCTTGCTGATATCGACGAGTCGGCCTGCGGAGATCAACTGGGTGGTCTTCACCACACCGCCCTGGAATTGGATCGATCCTCCGGAAACATCGACCTTGGAACCCGCCTGCATCACCACTGAGGCGCCGGCGCTCATATTGACGGAGCCTCCCGCAACAGTCAGCTGACCGACGGATTTCTGGATCAGGTTGGCGAAACCTGATAGATTCGCGAGGGGAGTGCCAAGCCAGAGTGAATTCTGATAGATGCCCTGATCGCGAATGTCCACCTGCACGGTGGCGTTGCGCAGGATGCCATCGCGTTGGAGCGGAGAATCCGCCAGCTCGGCTCCACGCAGATCCACGGAGATGATGTTCTGCCCGACGGGAACCGCCACGTCGGCGGTACCGGAAACGTCCACCAGCGCGTTTTCGTCCAGATAGATCTGGCCTGTGGATGGGATGAATGTGCTGGTAGGGGAGCTCCCTTGCTGAAGGAACCATTCACCGGCACTCAAGTCAACCAAGGCGTTTGGAGCGAGCAACACCGAATCCTTGCCTAGATGGATGGCTTTGCCGGAGATGTTGACTTGGGATCGAAGGGCGAGTTCGGTGCCGATGGTGGTTTCCTTGCTGTCCAGTTCGGGCAGGATGCGGATGACGGAGCCATCACCGATCTCCACCGTGCCGGAGCTTTGATAGAGAAACGGCGCGCCGCCCGAGCTGCCGGTCAGGTCGTATGCGGTGTTGGAGATCGCGTTGTAACCCGCGATGAGATCGACGCGTCCGTTCAGCGAGACTGAAGTCGAGCTTTCAATCACGCCGAGTTGATTGATTTGACGTCCGACGATGGTGATGGCACCGCGCTGGGCCTCGATTAACCCCTGCTGGGTGACGGTACCGGCATAAAGCCCCGCGGTGGGATCGGTGACTCCACCGACAAACACATCAAGGCCACGCAGACTGGGGTCCGTGCTGGAATGTGCGAAAAATCCCACCTGCAAGCCTGAGGCGAGGATGGTCTGTCCGTCCGGCGTCAGGATGGTTCCCTGGTTGTCCACGTTGGGCCCCACCAACGTGATGCGACCGCCGACATGGGCTGAGTCGGTCGGGCTTTGAAGGATCGCGCCCTGTTCCACGATGACATCCCCGTATTTTCCATCCGGGGAGAATGGACGTTGCGGGGTGAAGGCGGGCGTTCCATGGGCTCCGGCGACGAGATCGAGTCCGCTGAAGAGGAACTGCGCGTCCGGGTTGTTGAGTAGACCGCGCTGGACGAGATTGTCGTTGATCGGCAACGAAGAGACGGTCAGGCCGCGTGCGTTCACCTGGCTGGAGCCGCCGAAGATGATGCCATTCTGGTTGATGATATAAACCTGTCCGTCGGCTTTGATGGAGCCGAGGATCTGGGTGGGACTCCCAGTTGGATCGTTGATCTTGTTGAAGGCGATCCATTTGCCGGTGTCGGCTCCGCCTGCGGATTGGTCGAAGGTAAGGGTGGTTTTTTTGCCGACGTTGAAGGTGTCCCAGTTGAGCAGGGCCTGTTGTTCGGTCTGCTTGATGGTGACGGTGGTCTTGCCTTTGGAAACGGTCTGGACCGGGGCGTTTGCGCCGGTCCACTGGGTGGGATCGGTGGCGGCGGTGGGGGATACCTGAAGGCCGCCCTTGCCAAGTCCATTGGGGACGACGGGGAGTTTGAGGCCGGAGTTGTTAGGTTTTGAGGCGATCGAGTTCGCGCCCTTGATGGCGGCCTGGCGCGCGGCGTTCTGCATGGCCTGCACAGCGCCGAGCGTTCGGTTGGTGCGGGCGAGCACGTCGCGGGCGTTGGCGCGTGCCGCATCCGTGGCGGCAGGCGTCGCGACGGACGCGCTGGTACCGGTGCGCGGACCGCCGCCGGATGCGGCCGCGCCTCCACGCAGGATGTCACCAGCATGGGCGTCGAGGCCGGAGATGATTACGGTGAAGCCGATGAAAACAGGCGCACCATAGGAGAAGGAAGCGCCGAAGATGGCTGGAGCGCGGAAGAGGAAGCGTTTGGCTTTCATGGTGGGGAAAATGGTTATAGGTCCTACAGGCCCTATATGACCTATGGCTTCGCCGCAGCCGCCGAGATTCTGTTATCGATGATCTTGTCCTTATATCCCTGCACAAGATTCTCGACCTTCACGCGGCTGGTGCCGATGAAGGGCTCCTTGGCGGCGATGGCCTTGCCGATCGCGTAGTTCTGGAAACGGTCGAGGATCTCGTTGGCGGTGTGAAAGAGCGAGATGTTCTTGGCCTCGCGGTCGGCGACGGTGTGTTTCAGGTCGGTGTTTTCCGCGGCGAGTTTGGCGCGCTCGTCCTCCTTGGTGCGGGCGATGGCGGCGGCTTTCTGATAGCCGTCCTTCCATTTCGCGAGGGCTTCCTGGAACTCGACGACGCGTTTGTCACGGTCGGCGAGCTTGTTGTTGAGTTTGGCGATGGATTCCTCGGCGGCGGCCTTGTCGGCGTTGGCCTGCTTGGCGAGCGAGGCGTTGCGTTTCTCAAGCTCGGCGACCTTGGCTTCGAGCTCCTTCGCCTTTGCTTCGGCGGCCATCTGTGCGGCCTGCATGTTGGCGCTCTCGGTCTGGGCGCTGCGGAGTTGGAGCATGGTGGCCTTGAGTTGCTCGCGGAGCTTGGCGGTCGGATCGGGTCCTTCGGCGGCGCGGATGGGTAAAAGCAAGCTGAAGAACAGGATCGCGCGGGATAAGAATTTCATGTTTGTTAGAACTTGGCGTTGAGGTCGATCAACAGGGTGTCGGAGCTGAGGGTGGGGCCGGCGATCTCGTCGGAACTCATCCAGCGAAGGCCACAGCGCACGGCCTTGGAGAGGGCGAAGTTTCCACCAAGGGTGAAGCCCTGGACGTTGGTGCCGCCGCCGCCGAAGTCGGAGTCGGTGAAGGCGTCCACCACGGCGTCGCTCTCGACGTAGCGGTAGCCGATTCCGGCCTGCCAGTCGCCGAACTTCTCGAGCACCGGGTTGCCGATCTGGAAGGCGAGGCTCCATGCGGTGTCTCCGCCTTCGAAGGCACCGGGCTTGGAGGTGGAAGAGCCTCCGAGGTTGTTGACGGCTTTGCCGGCGATGTCCGAGGAGTCGAACGCGATGTTCTTGACCACCTCGCCCATCAGCGAAAGGCGCACGGATTCAAAGTGGTCGTAGTCGAGCCTGCCGGTGATGGTGACATCGCGGAACTGCGAGGCGAGGCCGTAATACTGGTATTGGTATTTGTTGCCGAAATCGTTGGCGGAGGTGGAGTTGTCGATGTTGCGCAGCGCCATGTAGGTATTGCCGCGCTGGGCGAAGGACGGGCGGTAGGAGTCGGTGTCTCCGGCGTCCGTGGAGGTGAGCGGGATGAAGGGCGAGGAGAGCTTGCCGGTGATGTTGGAGTAGTCGTAGTAGGAGACGCCGAACTTGGCTGTTAGATCGGAGGCGATCTTCCACTCGACGCCGAACTGGGCGCCGGTGAGCCACTTGTCGGTGCTGGAGAACTTGGACGGCTGGTTGGAGGAGAAGTTGAAGTCCGTGTTGTAAACGGGAAAATAACCGGCGCTGAAGAAGGTGGAGACGGCGTCGCCGACCTTCACCTTGCCGCGCAGGGCGAGGCCGTCGAAACCGACATCCTCGTCCCACATGATCTCCGAGGCCGTGAAGAACGGATTGTCGAAACGACCTAACAGGAAGGTGAGTTCCTGACCGTCGCCATCACCGGGACCGGCGTCATAGCTGACGAAGGCGCGATCGAGCCAGACGGCGTATTTCGAGAAGTTGCCGCCGGAACTGCCGAGGGTCTGGTTGGTGGAGGTGGGGGTGCTGCTGTCGCCGGTGGCGAGGCGGATGCCGCCATTGAAGCCGTCGCCAAGCATGATGTCAGTGCCGAGGCGGGCGCGGATGCGCGGGCGGTAGCGGTCCTGATCGACGTTGTATTGGGGTGCCCACTGCGTGTTGCTGGCGGATGCGTCGTAAGGTGCGCCGGAGTTGATGGCGTTGAAGTTGGGGAACGAGCCGTCGGCGGCGTTGCCGGAGGGGAAGAAGGTGCTTTCGGAACGGCCGCGGATGTCACCGAAGGGACGGAACTTGGAGGTCCACTCGGGTGAGGCTTTCTCGCTCCATTTTTCCTTGCGGGCCTGGGCGAGGAGTTCCTGCTGGATCTGGTCGCGCATCTGGTTTTTGACGACTTCCGGGATGTAGGAAATCCGTGCCTCATCCTGCGGCGAGGGCTCGGGCGGCAACGCGGCGACGTCGGCCTTGGCGGCGGCGGTGACGGCGTCCGCCTCGGCCTGTTTGATCATCTCGGCGGCCTCGTCCTTGCCGAGGATGCCTTTCTGGACGAGGCGGTTGATGAGGTTGATGGTGACGTTCGACGTGGGCGCGGCGGCGGGCGGGGTTTTCTCCGCGGGCAGGTCGGTGGCGAGCGGTGCGTCCGCGGTGGGGTCGAGCGTTTCCGTTAGAGGTTTTTTGGCGGCGGGAGCGGCGTCCTGCGCGGGTGCGGCGGGGGCCAGCAGGGCGGCGGATGCGAGCGCGAACGAAACGGGATGGAGGCGGGACAATTGCATGGTGCGGTGGGGAAACGTGCTTGGGAAAAAATCAGATGGACTTGCGGGCGTTGATGCGCAGGACGATGGGCGTGGGCATGTCCGAAGGCGGTGCCTGCGGGAGCTGCAAGCCTGTTAGCACGTTGTTGCGGATGGCCTGGTCCACGGCGGGATCACCCGAGCTGCCGACGAGCTGGGCGCGGACGATGCGGCCGTTGGAGTCCGGCCAGATGCGCACCTGCAGACTCATCGTGGCGCTGCGGGTGGAGGAGTTGCGGCTGAGCGCTTCCTTGATGGAGGACTGGACCTTGGCGGCGTACCAGCCGAACTTGCTGCCGCTGATGCGGGGGCCGTTGCCGATCTTCCCGTTGCCGTTGCCATGGGTGAGGCCCATGTCCGGACCGTTGCCGGCGATCCCGGTGCTCAGGTCTTCCGATGGCGAGTCGGGCG
>CANBTO010000060.1 GCA_947372405.1 Verrucomicrobiaceae bacterium | reverse complement strand
CCACGGAGAAACAGCCGACCGGAGCAAAATCATAAAGTTCCTGGAAACGCCGGGAGCTCTCCTCCAGATCCGCGCATGCATGCCGGAGCTCGGTATTCCGCATCTCCAGTTCCACCTGCCGTGTGAGCAGTTCGTGCAGGAGCCTTGTCGGCTCGGCCCCGATTGACGGGAAAGCGGAATGATTCAATCCACTATCCTTTTGATCGCCGTCGGAACATGGCCATTTCAACAAGTCGCCCGCAGTTCGCTTCGTCATCATGGATTCCAGATGGTTTCTTACCGCATCCCAGAGACACGGCGCAAAGTTCGAAGGTGAAAGCCTGCGCCAAGGCGCAACACTTCCTCTTTTGCCTATAGCAAACAATCTGGATCGCAGTCCGTCAACAATCCAATCACGCAGGGCCGATGCGTCTAGAATAAGGGCACCGCGAATCAAACGAATCCGGCGAATCTTTGAGGATCAGATCGCTTGGCATCTCACCAGTTTGGTGAATGCCATTCTTAAGATTCGCGGAATTCGCCGGATTCGCGGTGCCTGACTCTTGAAATTGGATGGCATATCCTCCAATTCCCTGGCTTCGTGGGAAATTACGATGAGTCGGTCCGGGCAATCACGCGCACATGATTACCGGCGGCGACCGCCCTACTGAGGACGGTTAGTTCGCAGCGTCACTGGCGATTCCCTCGCCCAACCACATTCGGATCATCTCTCGGGATTTCCGCCGTTCCTGTCGGCGGACCTTCACTTTGATTCTACCGTCGCAGACCTGGCGGGAACAACGCCCTTGCATGGGCATGTGTCCCGGCCCCTTTTCATAATGATTGAGGTGGCTCATGACTTTCTATTTTCTGCTGATGTGAAGGCAGCGGCTTGCACTGCCACCCCGCAACAAAGCATCATGCGTGCCATTTTCAAATCTCCGTTCTAAGACTCAGCCGCCCTTGGCCTTGAGCGAGGACAGATAATCAATCAGCGAAGTGAAGTCCTCCACACTGAGACCCGCGGCCAGGCCAGGAGGCATCATCGAGTTCGGCAGATGCGTTTCCTCCACCACATCCGCGCGCTTGATTTTGTAGGTTTGCCCGGAGATATCACGCATCTCGACCACACCGTCGGCCTCGCCGGTAACGAAGCCCATCTTCGCATCACCGTTCTTCAGCTTGAACGTGATGGTTTGGAATCCCTGCGCCACCACCTTGCTGGGATCCAGCACCGATTCGATCAGATACTCGCGGGGAAACTTGGCTCCGGCCGCCCCCAGAAACGGGCCTTTCTGCTCCGCCTTGAGGTCGATCGCATGGCACGCGACACATCCCTGCGCCGTGAACAAGCGCTGGCCCGTGACGACATCGCCCTTGCCCGTCATTGCGGCCTTCACCACCTCGGCCATCGGCAGTTCGGCGACTTTTTTGCCGCCATGCACATTACCTGAGACCACCTCCTTTGCAGCCTTCGCGGCGTTGACCACCTCGGCGTTGTCCCACTTCATGCCAGCTTCGATCTGCGCTTCAAAACCAGTGAGTTTCAACTCGCGGACCGCATGAAAAAATCCGACCTCCATGGGATTCTTGTCCACCTCGTCCCGCACCAGTTTTTTCGCGTCCGGCTTGGTCAGCGGACTGTTGAGCACCGTGAGCAAGGTTTTCCACGCGATACAACTCGCGGTGTTGCCCTGCTTGGCGGCGATTTTCCTCAAGGCCTTGATCTGACCTCTGCGCCCGGCCGAATTCACGAAATCGCTCACATATTTTGTGGCATCCGCTTTCACCGCCGGATCCTCCGACCAAGCTGCGAGCACCGCCAGGCGTGATGGCATGGCCTCGTTCTCGGCTCCCTTGTCCAGCGCATGGTAGATCTCAACGCGCCGGGTGAATGGCAGCTTGCCATCCTTTGCGGCGGCCACCAGCAGCATCATGCGCGGCGTGTCCAGAACCTTCGCGTTCATCGCCGCCTGCACCGGATCCACCCCTTCGAGTTTCAGTTCCGAGATGGGCAGCCGGTTTTTCGAATAGACCTCCATAAGATCGTTCCTACGCGCGGCGGCGACCATGCCGAAACCTTTCTCAATCACCGGGCGGATCACTGCGGTGCCCTCCCATTCGGCCGTTTCGTAGTACGGCCCGCGATCGTCAGGACGCGTGCTCCACCAGCTTGTTAGATCCCATGTCTTTTCCTTGTAAGTCAGGCGTGCGAGCGCCGCCAGAATGTCGAAGCGCTGGTCGGAGTCGCTGGATTTCGGAAACATCGCGATCAATCCGTTCACGACCTCCATCGTGTGGATCCGTTCGAGCGCCAGCAGCGCGAGCCTGCGCGTCGCGGGGACTTCAACTGCGGCCAGACACGCCGGGACATTGCCGAGTGAAACCAGCACCTGCATCGCGGTGTGTTCAAGCCGCGGCGAAGCACCTGCCTCCTTCCAATCCTTCGATGCGGTTAGAATCACCAGTGCCGCGTCCTTCGCCTTCAGGCGGTGCAGACCGATCAGGCCTTGCAATGCGACACGCGGATTCGGGTCCTTGAGCGCCTCGACATAGAGTTTCACCGGCACTCCCGCAAGTTCGTCGGAGGCGTCGGCCATCGCGCGCAAGGCCTGTTCCTTAACCGCAACGTCGGTGGATAGTTCCATGAGCGATTTGGTGCTTTCCTTGCCGTAAAGCTGCTTCAACGTGAAAATGGCGGCAGTGCGGATGGCAACGGAGTATTTCGCATCACGGGCGATGTTCATCACACCCTCGGCAAACACCGGTTTACTTCCCCTGTTGAGGATCTCGCGCTGTGCCTCCAGGCGCTGGACCGCGCTGGCCGAGTTGAGCAGCTTCACCAGCCCGGCGTCGTCCTGTTTGGTGACGTCGACATATCTCGCCGGGGTTGCGCCCGGATAGACCACCTGTTGGATCATGCCCACCGGTTTGCCCGCACCCGCGAAAGTGAATCCACCGTTGCGCCAGTCCGCCATGTAGAGCCTGGAGTTTCCATCCACGTCGATGTCGATCGCGTGAGGCAGCTTCTCAAAGGTCTTCTGCTCGATCTTGAAACTCGCGCCGTCGCGTTTCCACGGATGATAGTGGACGGTGCCGGTCGTCCAGTCCGTCGAGAAAAGCGCGTCGGTGAACTCCGGTGGAAACCCTGGCTCGCTGAGCCACAGCGCGCCGGTTCCCGAGCCACCGCCATAGTCTGCCAGCGGCTTGATCGCCTCGTCCGCGAAATTCTGATAGAGCCGCGGATACCCGTGATCCCCAAGCTCCGTGTAGTGATGGAAGCGGGTGTTCCAGCCCTTGCCGTCATTGGTGTTGTCTCGGCTGAAGATGTCCAGCTCGGGGGAGATCGCGGTGTCGCAGATGTTGCGCGTCATCAACGCGTATGGCTCGATGTGCGAGCCGTCCGGACGGACGCGCAGGACGCCGCCGCCGTGCAGCGTGTAGGTCGAGCCATCCGTGCCCTTTGCCGGAGTGGTGCCGAAATCGCCAACCGAAATATACAACCAGCCATCGATGCCCATGCGCACGCCGTTTGTCGTGTGGTCCGCGCCGCGCGGGTGCTCGATGCCGCCGCCAAGACCGGAGACGAGTTGTTTGACTTCGTCGGCCACGCCGTCGCCGTCGGTGTCCCGGTAGCTGCTCAGAAAAGGCGGATGGATCAGATAGAGCGTGCCGCCCACGAAGTCACATCCGCGCGGGCTGTCCACCTTCGGCACGAAATCGACGAACTCGTCCGCCTTGCCGTCGCCATCCTTGTCCCTGCAGCGGATGATCCGGCCAAAATCCTTGTTGTGACCCAGCGATCCGTTGCGGTCCGAGGAAACGTAAAGGTCCCCGTTCGGGGCCGCGCTGATGGACGTCGGGTATTCGATGTTCGGCGGGGCGGCGTATTCGCGCATCACAAAGCCCTCAGGCACGGCAACGGCGGACCCGGCGGAGAGGAAAAACATGGGAATCGAAATTCGGGGGCTCATAGGCCGGGACAATACGGAACCCGGCTGCGATTCTCTCAAACGAACAGCGGAAGTCCCCATCACCCTCCAACCCGGAGTTTACGGCGGACTGATCCGGCGCTCTTGTTCGTCCGCGATCAACAGCCAGCCCTTGCCAGGCGCGATTGGTATGGCCGCATCAGGAGAGAAAACAGTTTCGCTCTGGAAGCCCTCGCATGCGGGAGCCCACAAGCTTGTCCGGGCAGGCGACAAACCCAGTGCCTTCCAGTCCACGGCCAGCCTCGTCCTCGTTTCCGACGGTGCCCAACTGGCGAGAGCGATCATCGTCTTTCCTTGCTTCCGATAGACCGACGCCTTGATCTGCGGGTTGTCGGTTTTCACCGGACATGCGGAATCCCACCAACCGATGTATTCCAAGTCCGCGATGCCGAACATGTCCTCAAGTTTCCAGATGTTCCTGGGATCTCCGCTCCAAGGCCAGCGTGCGCGCATGCCGAAGACCATGCCGTGCCATGGGTTCGGTTGGTGCAGCATCTCGCTCATCAGTCCGTAAGGAATGCCGGACATTTCCACCAACATGTATTCCGGCGACGAGTTGGCGCTGAACCCCTCGCCGTGCCAGAGCCCGTCATAATACGGATAGAGCTCCATGAAGGCGATCGAACTGTTGCTCCACTTGGCGAGGCCGTTGAAATGGTTCCATGAATGCATGTTCACGCGGCGGCCGGTGCTGCCATCGGCATCGAGGATGCGGCGCGCGCGTTGCATCGACTTGCGGTCGAGCGCGGTGTCGTCGATGTAGAGGCCGTCGATGCCGGCCTTTTTGACCAGATAGTCGAGACCTTCCAGATAGAAGTTGTTCCAGCGCGAGTCCGGAGTGGTGATCACCGCGAGGTCGAGTTTCTGTTTGTATTCGGGAAACTTCAGATCCTCCTTCCATGCCGGCACGATGTCGTCGCCGACGTGTTGTTTCAGCCAGGGATGCGGGCCGTTTTTGTTCGTCACCGGCCAAGCCACGCCGTTCCTGCGCGGCAGGATAATTTCACCCGCCATGCTTTTCAACGCGAAGAATTCGGGAAGATTCTGCGTCAGCTCACGGGTGGTGTAGTAGAGGTTCACCCGCATGCCATCGGTATGGGCTTTTTTCACGAAGTCCTGCAAATGACCGAATGAGTCATCGTTGAAGGGATAGTTGATATAGGGATTGCAAAGCCGGTTGTGGTGGATCTCCACGATGTTCGCACCATCGGCCTTGAGCTTCGCGGTGTCCTCGACCGGCGCTTCCTGATAGGCGCGGTAATAGCGGTCGGAGAAGTGCTGTTTGACGTCGAGCGGCTTGAAGGGTGTCAGATACCAGTCGATGTCGAAGGACAGGCCGCCTCCCCCCCTGCCGTGGCTGGTAACTTTCCGGGGACCGGAGGATGCCGTCAATGTTACTGCGTTTTTATTGTTTTCAATCCGGATATCGCCACCACCCCAGGATGACGGCAGACTGAGCGGACGGAAATCATAGTAAGCGTTGATCAATGGACGCTGATAGATTCCGTGGTCCTTGAAACGCAGCATCGCGCCGACATTGACATCGCCCATCCAGATGGCGTCCTGATGTTTGGAAACATCCCACTTCCAATCATGATGATCCGGGCAAAGGCCGCCTTGCAGGCCAAGGCCCATCGCGTATTTCGCCACATCCTTGTTCCATGAAACGACAAAACGAACGTCGTCGATCGGCATGCCTTCAAGCCGATATGCGTCATTTTTGGAGGCGCTCGACAACATCATCCCGAGTCTCAGATTGCCGTCGAATTCCAGCGCACCCGTTACATCCAGTTTGACGTTTCCTCCTTCACTTGTGGAACGCCACCGCACTTCAGTCGGAGTCTTGCTCGTGAATTTGAATTCCCTGATTTTCCAGACGACTTTCTTTCCACCCAGCACACACTCGAACTCCGGCGGAGCGCTGAAGGCTTCCCTTCCCGCGGAATGGATCCGCGTATTGCTTCCTGAAAAGTAGCTGATGAACCGCGCGGGGATTCCGTTAGAACCCAATGTGACCCGCCGCCCGAGAATATCCATGGAACGGGCCTTTTCGTTGACCTTGACCGGCATGAACGGCCGGGTGACATGCTGGTCATCTTCTCCGATCCTCGAGTCGAGCCACTTCAACCGCGCCAACCTCCACGCTTCGGTGGTTCCGGATTCCTTCAGTGGCTCACCTTCAATCCTGATGGAAAATGACAGGTGCTCGTGGATCGAAAGATTGCCACCGCGTTCGAGGATCGCATCAATGCTGCTACGGAATATTGAATTTCTGAAAAGAATTTGCCCGTCATAAGTTCCCGGAGTTGCATCTTCCGGGATTTGCAGGCCGACCCAAATGGGCTTCACTGGGTCACTCACAATCTGGTAATCTTCCAAATGCGTGAGCCAAAGCCGACGTTCTCCTTTCCTCGCATTGGCGTAATCCTCGCCGGACAGAACCCTTGCATCCGCGCCTTTCAGCGCATCGAACACCACCCTGCAATCCAGCGGTTTGGTTTTCTCACCCGGCACCAGCCCCACCTGGAACACATAAAACTCGCCCGGCCTCGCGACGCCGGAGAATTTTTGGAATTGTCTCGCGCCATCCTCGAACCAATGGGCCGGGATGATATTCCTGCGGACCGCGAACTGCCTATCCTCGCCAAACAGCCAGAATTTCCCGGGGTGTTGTTTTTTGAACGCCTCCAGCACCTCGGGTTTCACTGGAGTCTCCATTTTAGCCATCACCGCATCAGGGGCCATAGTGACGGTCACGGCGGGCGGCATGTTGTATGAGGTATCCTCCTCCAAAGCCATTGCGAACCATGGGGCGGCTAGAACGACCAAAGCGGAAAACCTGAGCACAGACAGCCATACGCCGAACGGACACGGCTTTTCTCCGGGATTTTCCCTAACCGCGCGGCAACTCCAATCGAACCCCTGATCCCTGGCAGATGTCCTAACCCCGAGCATTTGGCTTGATCCGGCAATCAGGCCTGATCCAGTCTGGTTTTGCAATCCAGCAAACCGAACCCCCACCCATGAACAAATACCTGACAGAATTCATTGGCACCTTTTTCCTGGTGCTGACCATCGGCTGCACCGTCATTCCGGGTTCCCCGGGCGTCATCCCGCCACTCGCCATCGGCTCCGCGCTGATGATCATGATCTTCGCCGGCGGCCACATCTCGGGCGCCCACTACAATCCCGGCGTCACCATCGCGGTCTGGCTGAGAGGCCGCTGCGATGTGAAGGACGTGGTCCCCTATATCGCCGCACAGGTGATCGGTGCGCTGGCAGCGGCGGCGATCGTCGGTTTCCTCTATGGCACAGGCAAGACGATGACCATCGAAAGCGTGCCGAAAGCCATCGTCGCGGAGTTCCTCTTCAGCTTCGCCATCGCCTACGTGGTGCTCAACACCGCCACCGCCAAGGGCACGGCCAACAACTCGTTCTACGGACTGGCGATCGGCTTCACCGTGGTGGTGGGGGCTTTCGCCGTAGGCGGCATTTCCGGCGGTGCGTTCAACTCCGCCGTGGCTGTCGGAGTGGCCTCGATGAAATTGGTCAGCTTCTCCGACATCTGGATCCATATCGGTGCCAACCTGGTGGCCGGAGCCGCGGCGGCCGGTGTGTTCAAGTTCGCCAACCCGACCGACAAGTAATTCAATCCTAAAATCATCCCTAGGGCAACCTACGCATCATGCCGTGGGTTGCCCTTGTTCTTGAAAGACCCGGCAACCATGGAGAATCCACCTTCATCCGCATGGAGAAAGCATACGGCGCATTGGATGGCGATCGCCGCCGCCGCCACCTTTGTGGCGTTCTTCATCACCATCGTCATCATCGCGGATCGTGGTGAAGGCAACCGTTGGTGGGGCTTCATCAACCGGATACCCACTGGCGACAAACTCGGCCACGTCTGCCTGGTCAGCACGCTCACGCTGCTCTGCAACCTGGCAACTGCGGGTTGGGGCCGTCACCGCATCGCAGGCGTCGTCACCCTCACCACCCTCCTGGTTCTAACAGCACTGTCGCTTGAGGAACTCTCTCAGGCATTCATCCCCGGCCGCACCTGCGATTGGTTTGACTGGTTTGCGGACCTTGCCGGACTCGCGATCGGCCAGTCTGTGGCGCTGAAGCTCAGAAATGTCTTCTCCCGATGAAGGAAGGCACCGGACATTTCATCCGGGAGACCGAAGGGATCTCGGTGCACCATCTGCGGTCCGCGGAGATCGAGGTCCGGATCATTCCGGAACTGGGAGCGAAAATCGCAGGTTTGTTAGACCGGCGGAGCGGCCGCGAATGGATGTGGTCGCCAGCCGGCGCAGCCCTGTTCCGCAGCCCCTTCGGCGGCATGTTTGAGGAAAGCACCCTCATCGGCGCGGACGAATGCCTGCCCACCATCGCAGCGTGCCGCTGGCGGAACCTCGACCTGCCGGACCACGGCGAGGCATGGTCCCAACCATGGACCTGCAATTCCATCCCCGGCGGAATCAAGACCACTATTCACTGCACGACCACGCCCTTTCTGATAGAGAGAACCGCCGTTCTCGAAAACAACCGCCTTCGGCTCGACTACACGCTCACGAGCCACGGCGCCAGACCCGAGCCGTTCATCTGGGCGCTGCATCCGCTGATGGGAATCCGGCCCGGCGACCGCTTGGAAATTCCGGCTGAGGACGTGGTGCTCGAGGTCGCCCTCGGGTGTGACCTCGGAGAACGCGGCGCGATACTCGCCTGGCCGCGCCCCGCGGCGGGCATCGATCTCTCGAAAATGGAATTCTCCACGGACCGCGGCACAGCGGTCAAAGCGTTTGTTAGAAATCCGGCGGCATTCCGCGCGGACATCGTCAACGACGTGGAGGGCGGCCGCATGACCCTGCGTTTTTCCGGAGACTCGCTCGACTGTATCGGCATCTGGATCAACCGCGGGGCGTGGAACGGACACCACCACGTCGCCTTGGAACCGACGAATGGTTCTCCCGACGCACTGGACGTGGCCGTGAACGATTGGAAACATCACGGCCTTATCCTGCCGGGACAAACCTTGCGCTGGCAGGTCACTCTCGAGGTGAACCGCTGAACACACCGGAGAAGTTGAGTCGTCCGCGACGGTTGCGGGCGACTCACGCCCCACCAGACGTTCCGTTGTCCCGGCTTGCGCTTTCCGATGCGGCGATCCCGTAACGACTGGCCAGGTGCTCGTGGCTGTGGTTGACGAATACCGACGTTCCGAGCGGATGATGATCGCCCACAACCCGTTTGAGAGCACGCAGACAGAGGGTGATCAACATCGATCCGGCCTGTGCTGCGAACTCGGCGGTTGTGTGACCGGATTGATGGAGGAAATCCGCGTCGTGTTTCACCGAGGATTCCTCGCTTTCGATGTGGCGCAGCAGCGCCTCGATCTTGGCCATCCGGACGGCGTCCGGCTCGCCCATGCCAAGCGCTTCCGACAGGTTTCGCTTGAGGGCGTTCTCCTCGATTTTCAGCGCATCGAGACGGCGCTTGAGTTCGTGTGCCGCAGGCTGGCCGATTTCCTCGATCTCCCACTCCAGTTCCTGAAGCCTGGCTTCCGATTTCGCGATCTTGCGCGCGAGCAACGACATGTTTTCAGCATTGGTGTCCATGATTCCAAGGTGCCTTTCCAGCTTGTAAACTAGCGAATTCCATGGAAAAACACCATGTCTTTTTCCGCGCGTGAACAATCATTCAGTGCGCACGGATCGCCCTTCGTCGAGGTCGATGAACTCGAACATGGTCTCGACCGCGCCGGGCGGCATGCCGATTTCCGCAAGACGCTCGTTGAGGCGCTGGGTGCCGGAATCACGCCAGCCGCGCTTGGTCATGAAGGCGTTCCAGATTTCGATTTCCTCGTCGGACGGGCGACGACCCATGGCGAAAGCCCATGCGAGCAGTTCTTCATCGGAGCCGCCCTTGAGGGTTGTTGCCACAAGCGCGCCATATTCGATGTCGAGAAAACGACAACAGCGGGCGTCGAAGGAATTCGCGTAAGCCATGCCCAGGGATTCCACCCAGTCCGGCGGCAACATGCCTTTGGCGTGAAGGCGGATCTTGTCGAGCATCCTGCCGAAATAGACGATGCCGCCGGTCTTTTCATACGGGCTGCGCAAACCGTGGATGATTGTGGGATGAGGGTTTTCCATGAGCCATGTTGGACACAAAGCGGCGGTCATGGCAAGCGGCGAGACAAAACGAAAACAGGCCCCGGGTGTTTCACCGGAGCCTGTCTGGAAACAACAACAACGCAGAAAAATCAATCTTCTTCCGGAATGCGCATGCCGTAGAACGAGCGATAGACGAAGACCAGCGCGACGAGGAAGAAGAAGCCGCCGATCATGTTCTTGGTCGTCTGGTCATTCATGGTCACCGCGATCTCCACGGCTAACAGACCGAAAAGCGTGGTGAACTTGATGACGGGGTTCATCGCCACGGAGGAGGTGTCCTTGAAGGGATCGCCCACGGTGTCGCCGACAACGGTGGCGGCGTGCAGCTCGGTGCCTTTTTCACGCATGTCCACTTCCACGATCTTCTTGGCATTGTCCCATGCGCCGCCGGCGTTGGCCATGAAGATGGCCTGGAAGAGACCGAAGAAGGCAATGCCGATCAGGTAGCCGATGAAGAAATACGGGCTGAAGAACGGCAGGCCGAGCGCGAAGCAGAAGACCACGATGAAGATGTTCCACATGCCCTTCTGCGCGTATTTGGTGCAGATGGCGACGACTTCCTTGCTGTCCTTGTCGGACGCGGTGGTGACATCGAGTTTCATGTTTTCCTTGATGTAAACCACGGCGCGGTAGGCACCGGTGACCACGGCCTGGCAGGACGCGCCGGTGAACCAATAGATAACCGATCCGCCCATGACGAGGCCGAGGATGATCTCGGGCTGCACGATGGAGAGCTTGGCGACCACGTTGCCGAACATGTTTTCCAACAACATGATGATGCCGAAGACCATCGTGGTGGCGCCCACCACGGCGGTACCGATGAGCACGGGTTTGGCGGTGGCCTTGAAGGTGTTGCCCGCGCCGTCGCCTTTTTCGAGTTGATACTTGGCGTTTTCGAAGTCCGCGTTGAATCCGAAATCCCGCTTCAGTTCGGCGGCGATGCCTGGGTCGCTTTCAATCTGGCTCAGTTCGTAAACGGACTGCGCGTTGTCGGTGACCGGGCCGTAGGAGTCCACGGCGATGGTGACGGGACCCATGCCGAGGAAACCGAAGGCCACCAGGCCGAAGGCGAAGATCGGCGCGGCGAAGGCGAACTTCGCGGGCATGATCGCCATCAGGTCGCTTTGGGTCGAAAACTGCCAGGCACCGAACATCAGGAGCATGATGATGAGGCCCATCCAGAAGGCGGAGAAGTTGCCGGCCACAAATCCTGATAGAATGTTGAGCGACGCGCCGCCGTGTTTGGAGCAGTTGGTCACTTCCTTGACGTGGCGGGAGTTGGTGCTGACGAACACCTTGGTGAACTCGGGAATCAACGCGCCGGCGATGGTGCCGCAACTGATGATCATCGAAAGCACCCACCACAGGTCCGGCAGCGCCTTGCCACCGAACTCGAAGTTGCCTAACAAAACCTTGGAGGCGAGGAAGGTCACGCCGATGGAGACCGCGGAGGTCAGCCAGACGAGGTGCGTGAGCGGAGCTTCGAAATCGAAGTCCTTCTTGCCGCCGAACATCGACTTGCTGATGACCTCGTTGATGAGATAGGAACCGAGTGAGGTCACGATCATGAGGATGCGCATCACGAAGATCCAGACGATGAGCATGGCGCAGACTTCCTGCTGGGTGGCCAAGGCGAGCGAGAGGAACGCGATCAAGGCCACGCCGGTCACACCGTAGGTTTCGAAACCATTGGCCGTGGGGCCCACCGAGTCACCGGCGTTGTCGCCCGTGCAGTCGGCGATGACACCCGGGTTTTTCGGATCGTCCTCGGGAAGTTGGAAGACGATTTTCATCAGGTCCGATCCGATGTCCGCGATCTTGGTGAAAATGCCGCCGCAGATTCGCAGCACGGATGCGCCGAGGGATTCACCGATGGCGAAGCCGATGAAGCAGGGGCCCACGAGTTCGGAAGGCAGGAAGATCAGGATGCAGATCATGAAGAACAGCTCCACGCAGACCAGCAACAGGCCCACGCTCATGCCGGAGCGCAGCGGGATGCCGAGAGTGGCCAGCGGATCGCCCTTGAGTGCGGAGAACGCGGTGCGGGAGTTGGCCACCGTGTTGATGCGGATGCCGAACCATGCGACGCCGTAGGAACCGAGGATGCCGAGCACCGAGGCCGCGAGGATGACCGCCACTTCAGTCGCGGGTTTCTTTTCCAACATGCCGAAGTAGTAGATCATGCAGCCTGCGATGAGCAGCCACAGCAGCGCGAGGAACTTGCCCTGGGTGAAGAGGTAGGTTTTGCAGGTTTCCCAAATGGTGTTGGAAACCCGCGCCATGCTCTTGTGAACCGGCAGGTTTTTCGTCTGGTTGTATTGCACGAGCCCGAACAGGGCTCCCAGTATGCACACCGCGATGCCGATCAGCATCAGGGTGTGCCCGCTCATGCCGCCCAGTGACTTGAAGGTCACCGAATCCAGCTTGGGAATCTTCAGGTCCGCCTCACTCGCGAATGCGCCGCCCGCACCCGCGAACGATAAGGCCGTTGTCAAAACAAGTGACTTCAGAGTTTTCATAAATCACTTGGCATACTGTCCGACCCGCCCCCGCTCGGCTAGCCATTTTTTACGAAAGACCAGTCTCATCCGATGATGCCCGCCTCGTCCCGCTAGATTTCGGGAGACTTGCAAAAATCCGCGCAGTCTCCACCATGAAAGGGCCTCTAACCGCCCTCCGATGCCCCCACCCTACCGGATTCTCATCGCTTGTGACAAGTTCAAGGGCTCGCTCGACGCGCCGTCCGCCTGCGCCGCCATCGCCCGGGGGATGAGGAAACGTTTCCCGGACGCTGAAATCGACATCCACCCGATCGCGGACGGCGGCGAGGGCTTCGCCAAGGCGCTGGAAATTCCGCTGCACGGGCGCTGGATTGATGCTCCAGCTCACGACGCTCTCGGACGGCCGGTTTCCGCCCGCTACCTGCTCGCCAGCACAACGGACGGCCCGCTCGCGGTCATGGAAATGGCCGAGGCGTCCGGCCTCTGGCGGATCGCCCCCGCAGAGCGGGACCTCCTTCGCTCCAGCACCTTCGGGACCGGGGAAATGATGCGCCACGCCATTCTGGCAAGCGGTGCCACGCGCCTCGTGATCGGCATCGGCGGCAGCGCCACCAACGACGGCGGAGCGGGCATGGCCGCAGCTCTCGGGGTGCGGTTTCTATCCACCGATGGGGAAACGCTCAAGCCGGTCCCAGCAGAACTGTTCCGCAGGCTCGCCCGCATCGATGCCTCGCAATGCCTGCCACTGCCGGAAATCATGGTTGCGTGTGACGTGGCGAATCCCTTGTTAGGCCCGGATGGCGCCACGCGTGTTTTCGGCCCGCAGAAAGGCGCGGATGAAACGAGCATTCCGGTCCTTGAGGAAGTGCTGGCGGAAATCGTGCAAGCCTCCAACGGCGATGCCGACGCCAGACGCCCGGGCGCGGGAGCGGCGGGTGGACTCGGATTCGGTCTGCTGCACTTCGCCGGGGCGGAATTGGTTCCGGGTTTCGATCTGCTGGCCGCGCTCACGGGACTGGAGACTCGGATTACCGAAGCCGATCTCGTCGTCACCGGCGAAGGCTCGCTCGACGCACAGAGCCTGATGGGAAAAGGCCCGGTCGGCATCGCCCGGCTCGCGCGCAAACATGGCAAACCGGTGATCGCCTTCTGCGGCAGGGCGGACGCGCAGGCCCGGGCATCCGGGCTCTTCGATTCCATCACGGAACTCACCGCCACCGGCCTGCCGCTGGAAACGCTGATGAAACAGGCGGCGGACTTGTTGGAGAAACTGGCGGCCGGATAGACGGCTCGTGGAAACGCCGATGCCTCGCGCCGGTTCCAGTCGGGCGACCGGTGTCGGCCTTCTGGTTTTCCGAACCATGCATATCAGATTTCCCAACCCATCCGAACCATCCGGCCGGCCGAAGGACATTCAAGCCCCCTTTCGCCGCCCCGCTGTCTGTCTTGCCCATTGACTTCCAGACGATTCCACCTCTAACCTTGCCACGAAAGAAACTTCAGTCCGCCAAAGCATATCGATATGCCGGTGGGATAACAAACACTGTTGTGCCAAAAATGTCTCATGAATAGCCGTTTGCTCCATATCGCGCTTGCTCAGACAATCGCACTTTTCTTATCGGGATTCTATGCGCAACACCTGCTCAACCATTTTGAATATGGCAAGGAACAGGCGGGTGTGAGAGGATTCAATCTAGGCGTTACCGCAATGGCACTCCAAACAAGTATGGCAGGTGTTGCTGGAACGGATGATCAGAATCACAAGATATTCGAGGAGCGTAAGAATCTTCAGATGAAGGATCAGAATTGGCGTGGTCTCGATGATTTCATGGCGGGATGCTTACTCGCCATCCCCGCAGGAGTGCTAAGTGTCCTTGTGATCGTATCGCTTCTGCTTGAGGCGAGATATCGGAAGAAGATTGGGGGAGACGTTGGCACGAGACAAACGACATGCCGCGAGCAAGTGGATTACTGAGACGCCGACCGGAAGCAAAGAGCACAACCCCAAAGATAGGTTTGGGCGATAGCCCCGAACCTATCCGTTGTTGAACAGGCCCAGGGGGTGGCGCGTGCGGAAGGTTACGCGCTATGCGCTTTGATTTCAGGATTCAGGGTCAGCGACTTGCGGGCACCGGGGAGGCGGAC